>CAKRPS010000004.1 GCA_934385475.1 uncultured Lachnospiraceae bacterium
CCGAGCATTCCATAGAACTGATCTGTGTCCTGCATCAGTTCTGTGTAATCTGCCCCTGCCGGGAAAGTAGTACGGTAGCTCTCACCTTTATACTGATACGTGATCACGAGAGTGATGTCCTTGCGCTGTTGTAATTTTGTGAAAAGTTTGTCGCAGACGGTATGTACCATACCTAAATCGTAAGTAACAGTCTCTCCTTCGCCTACTCCTGTAACTTTCGTATAAAGTTCCTGTACCTGATAGTGTGATGCAGGAACTGTCAGTGTAGACTGTACGTTTCCACAAAGCTTGCAAAGATACTGCTCCAAACCGTTCTGATCTGCGCTAACCTCACGCACAACTTCCCATTCGTACTGACAAACATGCGCAGGGATGCGGTTCACGGGTTCTTCTTCAATGAATTCAACTTCACCATCGCTGTTTTTCTCCTGATTAGGAGAGGTGGTAGAAATGATGGTGGTAGTGGTGGAAGAAGGATTGGGTGAAACAGTTGGGTCGTAGGTTTGGATAGTAATATTATTTGATCTCAATTCTTTCTTCCATGTCTTTATATCCGCGTCCTTTGGAATCTCGATAGTAATATTATTAATATTACTATTTGTACCTAATAACCAACGATCAGCAAATTGTGGTGGTGTTGTTCCTTTAAAACGTATCTTTGCTATATTACAGCCATTAAATACTTCGTTACCTATAAATTCAACACTCTCTGGTATTTCTATTTCTGTTATACTGGTGCCTTTAAAAGCATCAGTATTTATATATTGTATTCCTTCTTCTAATGTTATTTTGTTTATTTTATTACATGAAACAAAGGCACCACCAATTATTTCTATAACTTTATGTTCAATTCCATTAGGTTTTATTATTGCTGGAATATGTACTTCTTCTCCTATTTCATATGAATTACAACCTGATACTGAAGCTGTTTTGTTAGAATCGTTTAATGAATATGTAACACCTTCATTCGAATAACTATCATCCGCTCTCGCCGTCATCCCCATCCCCGGCATTGTCAGTACTGCACCAAGTGCCAGCACGCAGCTTAGTACACCGCACATAATATTTTTTCGTAGTCTGTATAGTACTCCATTCTGTTTTGTTTTTCCCATTTGAATCTCCCTTTCTGCGCATATTTTTTGCGCATACCGTGTTTGTGTCAAAGCAATTTTATTTGAATAGTTGATAATTTGAAATGGTTACTTCAAATTATAACACTTCTATATTCTTGAATCTATAAATCTTTACTGATTTTTTGTTCAGAAAATGTTTCACACCACTCTATTTTTCTTATTTTGCAATGTTTCACGCGTCCATTTACAATATCTTGGGTCACAATGTTTCACGTGAAACATTATCTTGTGTCCCTTATCATGAATATTTAAAATGTTTCACGTGAAACATTTATGAAAGTTTAATTAGATTATTTTTGATAGCAAATACAGCGGCCTGTGTACGATCAGATACCTCTATTTTCTTAAACAAACTGGAAATGTGATTTTTCACAGTACGTTCAGTAATAAACAAGCTGTTTGCAATCTCTCTATTAGACATTCCACTTGCAATCTGAATAAGCATATCCATTTCTCGTCTTGTCAAAGAATCGATTTTATCTTTATCAACATCTCTTTTGATCAGCTTATTATTCAGTGCAGGAATCAGTGAAGTTTGAATATATTGTTTTCCTTCTATGACATGTTTGATTGCTGCCAGAAGTTCTGAATATGTAACCGTCTTGAGAGCAAAACCATTCACTCCAAGATCAACTGCATTGACAAGATATTCGATCTCGTCATGTGCCGTCAAAATAAAAACTCTAACTTCTGACTTTTTTTCTTTCAAAGCTTTCAGTACTTCTATTCCATCTTTTTTTGGCATAGAAATATCCAGTAACAAAAGATCAATATTTTCTTCTGTATTTTCTAATTGTTCAAGACAATCTTCACCGTCTTCGGATTCCAAAACTATCTGAATTTCTGAATTGGATTCCATCAGCTTTTTCATTCCCTCCCGAAAGAGGATATGATCGTCCGCAATCATTATATTTATTTTCATATCACTCATATATAAATCTGACTCCGTTTCACGTATAACAGGTTCTGAATAGTTACACATTAAATTATAAAGGTTTTTTAAGAGCAGCACCTGCTTTTCTTGGATACTGCAAAAGAGTTTGTTCAACCTTGTCAATCACAACAAAAGTTCTGTAAATAGAAGAATCCGGAAGTTCAAAGCTGACTGTATCGGCAATTTTTCCACCAAGTAGGGACACTGCATGTTCTGCATCCTTACATTCTTCTTTTGTTTTTTCTGATTTATATGATATAAACTTACCGCCCACTTTTACATAGGGAATACAATACTCTGATAAAACTGCCAGATTTGCAACAGCCCTTGAAACACAGAGATCATACTTTTCCCGTAAAGTATTTTCCAACTCTCCGGATTTTGCAAAATCTTCTGCCCTTCCATGAATGGCAGTAATCTGATCCAGTCCGAGCTGATCAATTACCTCCTGTAAGAATCCAACTCTTTTCTGTAAAGAATCCAAAAGAGTAATCTTCAGATCTGGAAAAGCAATCTTTAAAGGAATTCCCGGAAAACCTGCTCCGGTTCCAATATCAATCAGAGACTCTGTCTTATTCAGATCAACTGCTTTCACAAGAGACAGACTGTCTACAAAATGTTTTTTCATCACCTCATCAAATTCTGTGATAGAGGTAAGGTTCATCACCTTATTTTTTTCAATCAGCATTTCATAATACATCATGAACTGTTCTATCTGTCTATCCGTCAGAGTCAGGTCAAAGTAAGCAAGGCCTTTTTGAAACTGTGTCAAATTATATTTCATAGATTAAGACATCCTTTTTTTGTATCTGCATTATAATGTTCCAGATAAATAAGAAGCACAGAAATATCTGCCGGAGATACACCCAGAATTCTGGATGCCTGCCCAACGGATACGGGCTTATAGGAAATCAGTTTTTGTCTGGCTTCCAGGCGCAGGGAAGGAACATCATTATAATCGAGAGTCGACGGTATCTTTTTCTTCTCCATCTTTTTGAACTGTTCTACCTGGCGAAGCTGTCTCTCAATATATCCTTCATATTTTATCTCGATCTCTACCTGTTCAATTACATCCTCCGGCAATGGCTTTCTCTCCGGATCAATCTCTGCCAGTATCTCATAGGAAAGCTCCGGCCGGCACATCAGCTCTGCAAGATTCGTCCCTGTCTTGAGGGCAGAACTTCCGTGTGCTTCCAGAAACTCCTGATTTTTCCTAGCTGCTCCGATCGGAGTATTTTTTAATCTTGTGATTTCTTCTTCTATCTGTTTCTTTTTGGTCAACGTTTTCTGATACAATTCTTCTGAGACAAGTCCTGCCTCATATCCAATCTGGCGCAGCCGCAGATCCGCATTGTCCTGACGAAGAATCAGACGATACTCTGCCCGGGATGTCATCATCCGGTATGGCTCAAAGCTTTCCTTTGTCACAAGGTCATCAATCAATACACCGATATAAGCCTGTGACCGGTCGAGCACAACAGGCTCTTTTCCTAAAATAGAGAGAGCTGCATTCAGTCCGGCAATCAATCCCTGTGCTGCCGCCTCTTCATAACCACTGCTTCCATTAAACTGACCACCGCTGAACAATCCCTTGATATCTTTAAATTCCAGAGACGGATAAAGCTGTCTCGGATTGATACAATCATATTCTATCGCATAGGCATTTCTTACCATCTTACAATGCTCCAGTCCGGGTACTGTCCGGTACATGGCAAGCTGTACATCCTCCGGAAGAGAAGATGACATTCCACCTACATACATTTCATTCGTGTGCAGTCCTTCCGGTTCGATAAATACCTGATGACGTTCTTTATCTGCAAACTTCACCACCTTGTCTTCAATAGAAGGGCAGTATCTCGGTCCGGTTCCCTCGATGATCCCGGCATAGATCGGTGAACGGTCTAAATTAGAACGTATAATAGTGTGCGTTTTTTCGTTTGTATAAGTAAGCCAGCAGGATGCCTGATCAATCTGTACATCTTCCGGATCTGTGGAGAAAGAAAAAGGTACAACCCTTTCATCTCCGAACTGCTCCTCCATCTTGCTGAAGTCGATGGAACGCTTATCCATTCTGGCAGGTGTTCCCGTCTTGAATCTCCGCATCTCAATTCCGAGAGAAAGAAGAGAATCTGTCAGATGGTTTGCAGCCTGCAATCCGTTCGGCCCCGTATAGGTGATAGACTCTCCACACAGACACCTCGCCTTTAAATAAGTTCCGGTACAAAGTACGATTGACTTACATTCGTAAATTGTTCCTGTGAAGGTTTTCACACCAATAATTTTCTTTGTGGCGTGATCCTCGTCTCCATGATATTCTTCTGTAAGAATTTCACAGACTTCAGCCTGTTTGATCGTAAGGTGATCCTGATTCTCCAGAACCTTCCGCATTGATCTGGAATACTCCGCTTTGTCTGCCTGTGCTCTGAGGGAATGGACTGCGGGCCCTTTGGATCTGTTCAGCATCTTAGACTGAATGAAGGTTTTGTCGATATTCTTACCCATCTCCCCGCCAAGGGCATCAATCTCTCTGACCAGATGTCCCTTAGAGGTTCCTCCGACGTTCGGGTTGCAGGGCATCATCGCAATACTGTCCACGCTCACTGTGAAGATCACAGTCTCCAGACCAAGACGCGCACAGGCAAGCGCCGCTTCACAGCCCGCATGCCCTGCACCCACTACACACACATCCACTTTTTCCCTAAGTTCATTTTCCGACATATATTATTGCCTCTTTCTGTCTACATAAATATTTTCTAATTCTACCTAATTGCGAAACTCATAACTTTTCTTTATGAAGTGTACAAATCAATAACCAAGCAAAGGACCCTTAAAGGACGCTGGTACTTAGTGGCTGTACTTTAGCCACTTATGTACCACTGCGTCCGGAACGGAGCGGAAGCGCGTCCTGGCTGGTTATTCGATTTGTACACTTCCTTCATAAATCTTCAATTTCGCAATTACCAATTTTCTACAAAATATATGCTTTACTTTCCCATACAGAACTTCCCAAATATCTCATTCACCAGATCTTCTCCGACTTCTTCCCCAATGATCGTACCGAGGGAAGCATAAGCACTCATCAGGTCGATCGAATAGAAATCCTCTGACATCCCCATCCGGATACTTTCCCGAACCTGGATCATACTTTCCTTTGCTTCGCGCAGAGCTTCCTTGTGACGCATATTTGTAATGTATACTTCATCATTATAATTTATTTTTCCATGAAAAAACATATCCTGAATCAAATTGGTGAGCGTATCGATTCCAATATTTTTCTTGACAGAAATTTTCAGGATCCTGACTTCCTCTTCCGGTATCTGATACACTTTCATTTTCTCATACAGAGTTTCTTCTGTCACTACTTCTTCCAGATCAGATTTGTTCATCAGGATCAGTGTATGCCTGTCTTTGATCATCCGGAAAATTTCTTCATCACTTTCATTGAGCGGAACAGACGTGTCAACCACATATAAGATCAGGTCCGCATCGTCTGTCACTTTCTTTGCCTTCTCCACACCGATCTGTTCCACCGGATCATCCGTATCCCGGATGCCCGCCGTGTCGATCATATTCAACGTGACATCTCCAAGATTGATCGTCTGTTCCAGAGCATCCCTTGTCGTTCCCGCGATATCTGTAACGATCGCTTTCTCTTCTCCGGCAAGAACATTTAACAGAGAGGATTTACCGGCATTCGGCTTTCCGACAATCGCCGTATGGATTCCTTCTTTCAGGATTCTTCCATTGTCTGCGGTACTCAGAAGCTTATCTGTTTCTTCTATAATAATAGAAACTTTTTCTTCTAACTTTTCAGGATATCCGTCCAGACTGATATGTTCCGGGTCATCCAGTGCGGATTCAATAAAAGCAATCTCATAAAGAATGTCTTCACGCAGCTTTCGGATTTTATCAGAAACCGATCCCTTGAGCTGCTTAAGAGAGGATTGCAGGGCAAACTCATTTTTGGCATGAATGATATCCATGACAGCTTCCGCTTTCGTAAGATCAATTCTTCCATTTAAGAAAGCACGCTTTGTAAATTCTCCGGGATCGGCAATCCTCGCCCCGGCTTTCAAAACTTCTGCAAGAATTTTCTTAACGATCAGAACGCCTCCATGACAGTTGATCTCAACCGTATCTTCTGTCGTATAACTTCTGGGTGCCTTCATTACGGAAACCATAACTTCATCAAGTGGTTCTCCGTCTGTTTCATCTATAATAAAACCATAATGGATCGTATGTGTCTCATACGTCTCAAGGGTCTTTTTTCCAAATTTATTTCTGTATATTTTATCTACAATTCTGATTGCATCTTGGCCGCTTACTCTGATAATCCCAATACCGGAATCAGACAGAGCAGTTGCAATTGCCGCTATGGTATCTGTTTTCATAATAACTCTTTCTTTTCAACACGAAAGCCGGCAAGTTGTTCCTACAACTTACCGGCTTATCCCTAGGCCAACTTTTTAATCTGCGTTATCAAAATTTTTTTCAAAATTTCTTTCGCTGTTTCTGTCATTGTTTCTCGGAGACTTTTCATATCTCTTGAGAACTACCACTACATGTCTGTAAGGTTCTTCCCCTTCACTGTGTGTGGTAACATATTTATCATTCTGAAGAGCTGAATGAATGATTCGTCTCTCATAAGGATTCATAGGCTCCAGAGATACAGGTCTCTTTGTTCTCTTAACCTTATAAGAAATATTCTTTGCAAGATTCTCAAGAGTATCTTTTCTTCTCTGACGATAATTCTCAGTATCAACCTTTACACGGATGTAATTCTCTGCATTCTTGTTGACTACCAGAGATACCAGATACTGTAAAGAATCCAGTGTCTGTCCTCTCTTACCGATCAAGACCCCCATCTCATCTCCGCTCAGATCAATATCCATGGAATTGTCTGCTTCATCATATTTTACATCAACTACAACAGCAAGGTTCATAGCTTCAAATACTTCTTTCAGGAAATCCTTTGCCTTGTCTTCGATGGAACATTTCACTCTTGCTTTGATGATAGCGGGCTTTGAACCGATTCCGAGGAATCCGGATGATCCTTCTTCCACAACTTCATATTCCAGCTTATCACTTGTCACTGTCAGCTTCTGACATGCTTCTGTGATGGCATCGTTTACTGTTTTTGCAGAAATCTCAATAAAATCCATTGTAATCCCTCCAATTAAATTTGTTTATCACTGTTTGTTATTTTTTTCGTTATAATCTTTTACCATGTTTGCCTTTGCCATCATACTGCCGGGCTTTGCATCTCTTACCTTAACATCCGGTATATCTTTCACATTGCTTCCGTTATTCTGCTTCCTATTATTAGAGTTATTAGAACTGTTAGAGGAAGCTGTATTCTGGGATGTGTTTACCTTCTTGGTATTCATATTTGCATAGGCTGCCATCTGTTCAGCACGGACTCCGGCTTTCTCCATCTTCTTCTTAGCCTTCGCCTCGTTCTTCTTGATGATCTCATCAAGATCCATCTTATCAATATGCTTGTTGATTACAATCTGCTGAATACTTCTTACAACCGCACCGGCTACCCAGTAAAGTCCCAGACCTGCCGGAAGTGTGAAGCAGAAGAAAGCGGACATGATCGGCATCATCATATTCATGGTTTTCATGGACTGCATCATGGCATTCTGCTGATCGCTGGCATCCTTAGAATCCTGCGGAGTCTGCTGCGGCATCAGCTTGACATTGATCCACTGTGTTACAGCGGAAAGGATCGGAATTGAAAGTGCAGCGATCACCATAAGGAAGGATTTGTCTGCCCATGCCACCTTCATTGTATAAGAAGGGGAGTTTGCTATGTTCAATCCCAAAAAGTTATTATACTCATTCAAAAGACCCAGTGTCTTATCCACATCTGCGGACAGGCTTGTAAACTGTTCTTTGATGCTGATCCATTCTGCGGTGGAAGCCTTGTTCAGTACATCGATGATCGTGTTCTGTACATAAGTAGTAACACCGCTTGTGAAGCTTTCATTACTGAACTGCTTTGCGAATGCTCCCGCACTGGAGAGATTCTGTACAAATTCTGTTCCACCCTTCTGAGCGATCAGATTGTCTACCAGAGGGAAGAAAGCTTCTTTAATTTTGCCTACGTAGGCAGGCATATTGTAGATAACCCTGTACAGAGCAAAAAGGATTGGCATCTGTATCAAAAGCTGTACACAGCTTCCGGAAGGAGATACGCCGTACTTTGCATAGACAGCCTTCGTCTCCATATTCATGGCCATCATGGAATCGTTATCCTTTTTTCCTTTATACTTTGCCTGAATAGCCTGCAGCTCAGGGTTCATTTTGGCAGAAAGCTTTGAAAACTTCTGCTGCTTGATCGTAAGAGGCATCAGAATCAGATACATAACGATCGTAAACAAGATAATAGCAAGACCTGTATTGGGAATTCCAATCTTATCCAATACATAGAAGATACCTTCCATAATATATCCAAGCAATTTGGATATGGGTCCGAGTATCTTACCGGTATCCTGCGTCAGCAAAATATCTGTCACTACGATAAACCTCCATTTTTACATACATTTTTACTATCCGTTATGGAACCGGATCATAACCACCTTTTGAAAAAGGATTACATCTGCATATCCTCCATGCGGCAAGCATACCGCCCTTCAAAGCCCCATACTTTTCCACCGCTTCCAGTCCATACTCAGAGCAGGTCGGAAAATAAGGACACTTTGTAGATTTCATCGGAGAAATATATTTTCTATAGAATTTAATAAGATAAATTAAAAATTTTTTCATATCAATTTCTAACACTCTTCACCGTTTTCCTGCTTGTCCGTATCTTTTTCCATATCATAGAAAAAGATCTTCAGGATATGATGAAGCTTTGAAAGATGTAATATTGCGCTCTCAATCTCCGCATAGGAAGCTGAGGCAGCACTTTTTCTTGCAACGACTACTATATCTAAACCACTATTAAATATATTCTCGTGTAGCCGGTAACTCTCTCTCACCAGTCTGCAAAAGTGATGTCTTACAACACTGTTTCCCACTTTCTTGCTGGCGGATATTCCCAGTCTGTTTCTGTCTGTGTTGTTAGGAAGTACGTACATGACAAGCAATCTGTTGGAATAGCTCTTACCTTTTTTGTAAACAGTCTGGAAATCACTATTTTTTTTTAGGGATTCAGAAAACTGCATTTTCTTAAATATCCTCTCAAAAAAATTCACAGGCAGCCTGACTATATAAAATAAATCCCCATATAGTCAAAAAAGGCCACATAAATGCGGCCTATGCTGATAATTTCTTTCTTCCTTTTGCACGTCTTGCAGCTAAAACCTTTCTTCCGCCCGGTGTACTCATTCTAGCTCTGAATCCATGAACTTTGGATCTCTGTCTTTTCTTCGGCTGAAAAGTCATTTTCATATGGATGCACCTCCTTTACATGAACCTTTTATAAGGTAAACATTATTAGTATCAGTCTTGTACATTTTTCCAAAACAACATTTTGATTATATATAATAATTTTGGCCGCGTCAAGCAAATCCGGGCATTTTCCTTCCATAAATTCAAAAGAAATACATATCAACATCCTTTCCACTTTACATAAATATATCCACAAAATGTGAATAAGATGTGGATAACTTTCTATTTTCATGTTAATAAACATTTTTAAAGTTCAAAAATCATTTATTTTACGCTGTTCTTTTTTCCGGGAAGATTATTCACATTTTCTTTTTGGCAATGAGGATATATGTTAACCTGTGAATAATTCTATGTGAATAACTTTATTATTTGAAATTTAAGATTCTTTGTATTATTATATAGTGTAGGAGAATTTCGATGAAGAGGTATCTTTTTTCATCGAAAAGCACTCCGATCGAAAAAGAATGAGGTTATCACAAAATGGACGCAATCAGAGAAAACTGGAACTTAATAAAAGAAACACTCCGAAAGGAATATGAGCTTTCGGATATTTCCTATTCTACATGGATTGCTCCCCTTACCTTTCACGAGGTAAAGGACAATGTCGTTACGATCATGATTCCATCCGATCAGGCACATGCCCTCAATTATATTTCTTCCAAATATAAAAGCTTTTTTCAGGTAACGATCTCCGAGATGATGGATCACACTTATCAGATTGCTTTCATATTAGAGAAGGATGTTGACAAAGACAACAGCCGGTCGGTTCAGCAGATGAACCCTTCTTATAATATCAATTATGAGAAGGCTAACCTGAATCCCAAATATAAATTTGATACTTTTATCGTAGGAAGCAATAACAAGATGGCACACTCTGCTTCCCTTGCCGTAGCGGAATCTCCCGGCAATATTTACAATCCTCTTTTTATTTATGGAGGAGCCGGACTTGGCAAAACGCACCTTATGCACTCCGTCGGACACTTCATCCTGGAGAGAAACCCGGAAAAGAAGATCATCTACGTGACCTCCGAGGATTTCACCAACGAAGTGATCGACTGCATCAGAAGTGGTGAAGCAGTCAAGATGAACAAGTTCCGTGACAAGTACCGTACAGTGGACGTACTCTTAATTGATGATGTACAATTTATAATAGGTAAGGAGAGCACACAGGAAGAGTTTTTCCACACCTTCAACACCCTGCGGGATGCCGGCAAACAGATCATTCTGACCTCGGACAAGCCTCCGAAAGATATGGAGACTTTGGAAGAGCGTCTGCGTTCCCGTTTCGAGTGGGGATTGATCGTCGATATCCAGCCGCCGGACTATGAAACAAGAATGGCGATTCTTAAGAAAAATGCAGAGAATTACAGCAAGGATATCAACGACGATGTTCTGAATTATATTGCAGAGAATATCAAATCCAATATCCGGGAACTGGAAGGTGCTTTTAATAAGATTGTTGCCTTCTCCAAATTAAACAAAGTAGATATTACTCTCTCCCATGCGGAGGAAGCTTTAAAGGATATCATTTATCCGGACAAGCCAAAGGAAATCACTCCCACTCTTATTATAGAAGTGGTTGCGGAACACTTTGGCATCAATCCCGATGATATCACCTCCAAGAAGAGAAATTCCGAATATGTACAGCCAAGACACATTGCGATGTACCTTTGCAGGGAAATTACTTCTACTTCCCTTGTCAACATCGGAAAGATCATGGGAAAAAGAGACCATACCACCGTTATGAACGGTATTAAAAATATCAGCGAGAGGATCAAAACTGATCCTGAACTTAAAAACAGGATCGAGATCATCAAAAATAAAATCAATCCCTGAAAAATGCTTTCCACATTTCTTTCCACAAATGATATGTAGAAATGTATTTTTCACTGGGGATGGGTGTTAATAACTGAAAAATAAGAATCATCCTTAAAAAAGCACGATGTTGATAACCTGCTGTTTATCTACGGCTTGTCCAGGATTGTCAACATGCAAAAGCTTGTCCTTTTTTTCAGAGAAAATGAGGGATGAGAGCGTTTTCCACTTTTCAACACCTATTAAGAAGAATACTAAGAAATTCTTTCATAATAAATATCTTTAAGGCATCTCAAAAGTGCTGCTCATGATAAGAAAGGAAGTTATTCACAGATGAAAATTGTTTGTAGCAAATCAAATCTTTTAGCCGGAGTTCAGATCGTATCAAAGGCTGTTCCGAGTAAAACAACAATGTCTATCTTAGAATGTATCCTTGTTGATACCAGAAACGGTATCATCAAAATGACCGCCAATGATATGGAACTGGGAATTGAGACAATCATTGAAGGTGAAATTGTAGAAAAGGGAATGATCGCCCTGGATGCAAAGCTTTTCCTTGAAATCGTAAGAAAGCTTCCTGACAATGATGTAACGATCGTGACAGATCCTTCTTTTAAGACAACGATCACCTGTGAAAAGGCAGAGTTTAATATTATAGGTAAATCAGGAGAAGATTTCTCTTATCTTCCTGATATCGAGAGACAGGAAAGTGTTGTTGTCTCCCAGTTCACTTTGAAAGAAGTGATCAGACAGACTATCTTTTCAATCGCGGACAATGAGAATAACAGACTGATGACAGGAGAATTGTTTGAAATCAATGGTGATATTCTGAAGGTAGTGTCACTGGATGGCCACAGAGTATCCATCCGGAAGATTTCTCTCAAGAATTCCTACGACCACAAGAAGGCAGTTGTACCCGGTAAGACTCTGATCGAAGTCAGCAAGATACTGCCGGGAGATGCGGATAAGGATGTCAGCATTTTCTTTACCGATAAACACATTATTTTTGAATTTGATGATACCGTTGTCGTATCGAGACTGATTGAGGGAGAATATTTCAACATTGATCAGATGCTTTCGAGTGACTATGAAACAAAGGTAAGGATCAACAAAAGAGAATTTATAAGCTGTATCGATAGAGCGACACTTCTTGTAAAAGAGGGCGATAAGAAACCTGTCATAATCAATATCACGGATGGTGCTATGAAGCTGAAAATGAATTCCACCGTGGGAAGTATGGACGAAGAGATTGATATCACCAAAGAGGGAAAGGATCTGTTGATCGGATTCAACCCGAAATTCCTGATTGATGCCCTGCGTGTCATCGATGATGAGGAAGTGGATCTTTACATGGTAAATCCTAAGGCTCCCTGCTTTATCCGAAATGCAGAGGAGAGCTATATTTATCTTGTTCTTCCTGTCAACTTTATAACTGTCAACTAAATCAACCAAAGCGGACAGCACAATCTATTTTGAAATGGAGTATAGACCGGTAAAAAATGGAAACAATCAAGATCAGGGATGAATTTATAAAGCTTGGCCAGGCAATGAAACTGGCCGGTATGGTGGACTCCGGTGTGGAGGCGAAGATAGAAATACAGGAAGGCTGTGTAAAAGTCAACGGAGAAACACAGATGCAGCGCGGTAAGAAGATTTATCCCGGTGACGTCATAGAGTTTGACGGTAAACAGGTTAAGGTAGAAAACTAATGATCATAAAATCATTGGAACTTGCGGATTTTAGAAATTACGATAATTTACATATCGATTTCTGTGAGGGTACCAATATTTTGTATGGTGACAATGCACAGGGCAAAACGAATATCCTGGAGGCAATCTATCTGTCGGCCACCACAAAATCTCACAAAGGAAGCAAGGATAAGGATATTGTAAATTTCAACAAAGAGGAAGCTCATATCAGGACCTGTCTTGAAAAAGAGGGTGTTGATATGCGGATTGACATGCACCTTCGCAAAAATAAGACGAAGGGAATTGCAATCGACGGACAGAAGATCAAAAAGGCTTCTGAGCTTCTCGGTATTTTGAATGTGGTATTTTTTTCTCCGGAGGATCTGAGTATTATCAAAAACGGTCCGGCGGAGAGAAGAAGATTTGTGGATATGGAGCTATGCCAGCTTGATCAGTTTTATCTCTACAATCTGAATCACTATAACAAGATCGTGAATCAGAGAAATAAGCTTCTGAAGGATATGTTTTTCAATCCTTCGCTGAGAGAAACCCTGAATATATGGGATTCGCAGTTGGTTTCATACGGCAGCAAGATCATAGAGAGACGTCATCTTTTTGTGAAGCAGCTTAATGAGATCATCCTGGATATTCACAGGAAGCTTTCCGGTGGAAAAGAAGAGCTTGTGATCAGGTATGAGCCGGATATTGCAATCGAGGATTATGAGAAGGCTCTGCTTTCCGCTCAGGACAGAGATGTAAAGCTCAAGCAGACAACAGTTGGTCCTCACCGTGATGATTTTTCATTTATGGTGGGAGATATTGATATCCGTAAATTTGGTTCACAGGGGCAGCAGAGAACAGCCGCTCTGTCTTTGAAACTGTCGGAGATAGAACTGGTAAAAAAAATGACAAAGGACAACCCGATTCTTCTTCTGGATGATGTACTTTCTGAGCTTGACAGCAACAGGCAGAATTATCTTTTAAGTACCATAGGAGATATTCAGACAATTATAACGTGTACCGGTCTTGACGATTTCGTGAACAACCGATTCGAGATAGACAGGGTATTTCAGATAGAAAAGGGTTCCATTGTGAACAGTTCTTGTTAGGAGGGCATAGATAGAAATGGCAAATGAATATGGTGCAGATCAAATACAGATTCTGGAAGGACTGGAAGCAGTAAGAAAAAGACCCGGTATGTATATCGGCAGCACTTCTGTCAGAGGACTTCACCATCTGGTATATGAGATTGTGGATAATTCGGTAGATGAAGCACTTGCAGGATTCTGCAATACCATCTATGTGACGATCAATGAGGACAATTCGATCACAGTAGTGGATAACGGAAGAGGTATTCCGGTAGGAATCAATCATAAAGCAGGTATTCCGGCGGTGGAGGTTGTATTTACGGTCCTTCATGCGGGAGGAAAATTCGGCGGTGGAGGATACAAGGTATCCGGCGGTCTTCACGGTGTTGGTGCCTCTGTTGTAAACGCATTATCTGACTGGCTTGAGGTGCAGATTTTCTCTGATGGGAAGATTTATCAGCAGCGCTATGAGAGAGGTCATGTATGCTATCCGTTAAAGGTTGTCGGAGAATGTGATCCGGAAAAGACCGGCACGAAGGTACATTTCAAGCCGGACGGAAGTATCTTTGAAGAGACTGTATATGACTACGATACTTTGAAAACAAGACTTCGTGAGACTTCTTTCCTGACAAAGGGTCTGAAAATCGTATTGGAGGATGTCAGACCGGAGAAGGAGCAGAAGAAGGAATTTCATTACGAGGGTGGTATCAAGGAATTTGTTACATATCTGAACAAGAGCAAGGAAGCGCTGTACGATCAGGTTATGTACTTTGAAGGAAAAAAGAATGGTGTGTATGTGGAGGTTGCCCTGCAGCACAATGATTCTTATAACGAGAGCGTCTATACTTTTGTAAATAATATCAACACACCGGAGGGTGGTACCCATCTTGTAGGATTTAGAAATGCCCTGACAAAAACTTTCAACGACTATGCGAGAAGCAACAAGCTGTTGAAAGAGAGTGAGACGAATCTGACAGGTGAGGATATCAGAGAGGGACTGACGGCAATAGTCAGTGTCAAGATAGAAGATCCGCAGTTTGAGGGTCAGACGAAGCAGAAGCTTGGAAACTCTGAGGCGAGAGGAGCTGTAGACAGTGTGGTAAGTGAGCAGCTTACCTATTTTCTTGAGCAGAATCCGATGGTTGCCAAGACAATCTGTGAGAAGTCGATCCTTGCACAGCGTGCAAGAGAGGCAGCCCGGAAGGCAAGAGATCTCACAAGAAGAAAGACTGCATTAGAGGGAAGTTCTCTTCCCGGTAAGCTTGCGGACTGTTCCGACAAGGACCCTAAGAACTGTGAAATCTATATCGTTGAGGGAGATTCCGCGGGAGGATCAGCCAAGACAGCGAGAAGCCGTGCGACACAGGCTATTTTGCCGCTGCGTGGTAAGATTCTGAATGTAGAGAAGGCGAGACTTGATAAAATATATGCCAATGCCGAGATCAAGGCGATGATCACAGCGTTTGGTACCGGTATCCATGAGGACTTTGATATTTCAAAGCTTCGTTACAACAAGATTATCATCATGACGGATGCCGATGTCGATGGAGCTCACATCGCTACCCTGATGCTGACATTTATCTATCGTTTCATGCCGGAGCTTATCAAGCAGGGACATGTATATCTGGCAAAGCCTCCGCTGTATAAGCTGGAGAAGAACAAACAGGTATGGTATGCCTACAGTGATGAGGAACTGGATAAGATTCTTTCGGAAGTAGGAAGAGATCAGAACAATAAGATCCAGCGTTACAAAGGACTTGGTGAGATGGATGCTGAACAGCTCTGGGAGACAACCATGGACCCGGAGAAGAGAATCCTTCTTCGGGTAAATATCAACGAAGAAGAAGAATCCGAGGTTGATCTTACCTTTAATACCCTGATGGGCGATAAGGTAGAACCCAGAAGAATTTTCATTGAAGAAAATGCCAAGTTTGTAAAGAATCTGGATATTTAACAGGAATGCGAAAACAGAGCAGAAATGGAGATAGGAATGGATGATCAGATTTTTGATAAGATAGAGGAAGTCGATCTTAAAAAGAAAATGGAAGACTCTTATATCGATTATGCCATGAGCGTTATCGCGGCCCGTGCGCTTCCGGATGTAAGAGACGGATTGAAGCCGGTTCAGAGACGAGTCCTTTATTCTATGATCGAACTTAACAACGGTCCGGATAAGCCTCACAGAAAAAGTGCCCGTATCGTCGGTGATACCATGGGTAAATATCACCCTCACGGTGACAGCTCGATCTATGGAGCTTTGGTCAATATGGCGCAGGAGTGGTCAACCCGCTATCCGCTTGTTGATGGTCACGGCAACTTTGGTTCCGTGGACGGTGACGGCGCGGCAGCCATGCGTTATACGGAGGCCAGACTCAGCAAGATTTCAATGGAGCTGCTGGCAGACATCAACAAAGATACAGTAGATTTTGTACCAAACTTTGATGATACGGAGAAGGAGCCGGTAGTGCTCCCGAGCCGTTATCCGAATCTTCTGGTAAACGGAACCTCCGGTATTGCGGTAGGTATGGCTACCAATATTCCTCCTCACAATCTGCGTGAGGTTACGAATGCGGTTGTCAAGATCATTGATAACAGGGTACAGGAAGACCGTGCAACGGAGATCGAGGAGATTCTGGAGATCGTCAAGGCTCCTGATTTTCCGACAGGCGGTATCATCCTGGGAACAAGAGGTGCGGAAGAAGCTTACCGTACCGGTCGTGGCAAAGTCAGAGTCCGTGCGGTTACAGATATTGAGACGATGCCAAACGGAAAGACCCGTATCATTGTGACGGAACTTCCTTACATGGTGAATAAGGCAAATCTTATTCTGAAGATCGCAGAGCTTGTGAAGCTGAAAAAGATTGATGGTATCACAGATCTGCGGGATGAGACAAACCGTGAAGGTATGCGTATTGTCATTGAGCTTCGTAAGGATGCCAATGCGAATGTGATTTTAAATCAGCTTTATAAACATACACAGCTTCAGGATTCTTTCGGTGTCATTATGCTGGCGCTTGTCAATAATGAGCCGAAGGTTATGAACCTTCTGGATATGCTGACCTACTATCTGGCACATCAGGAGGATGTTGTTACCAGAAGAACCAAATATGATCTGAACAAGGCAGAGGAAAGAGATCATATTTTACAGGGCTTGCTGATTGCGCTTGACAATATCGATGAAGTGATCAGCATTATCAGAAGCAGTCAGACAACACAGATTGCAAAGGACAGATTGATCGAACGCTTCGGTCTGACGGATGTGCAGGCACAGGCAATCGTGGACATGCGTCTGCGTGCTCTGACAGGTCTGGAAAGAGAGAAGCTTGAAAATGAACATAAAGAACTCCTTGCAAAGATTGCAGAGTTGAAAGCAATTCTTGCAGATGAAAAGCTGCTTCTTGGAGTTATTAAGGAAGAAATGCTTATCACAGCCGAAAAATACGGAGATGACCGTAGAAGTAAGATTGGCTACGATGTCTACGATATCAACATGGAGGATCTGATTCCGAGAGATAATACAGTTATCGCCATGACAAGTCTTGGATATATCAAGAGAATGACGGTGGATAACTTTAAGTCTCAGAACAGAGGCGGTAAAGGTATCAAGGGAATGCAGACGATCGATGAAGATTATATCGAAGATCTGTTGATGACAACAACACATCATTATCTGATGTTCTTTACCAATTACGGAAGAGTTTACAGGCTGAAAGCCTATGAGATTCCGGAGGCCGGAAGAACAGCCAGAGGTATTGCAATCGTCAATATCCTTCAGCTCAATCCGGGAGAGAAGATATCGGCAATGATCCCAATCAAGGATTATGAAGAGGATAAGAATCTTTTCATGGTTACAAAGAAAGGAATCGTGAAGAAAACTCCTGTTATGGAGTTCAGCAACGTCCGTAAGAACGGACTTGCCGCAATCAATCTCCGTGAAGATGATGAACTGATCGAGGTAAAGACGACTTCTGCAGAGACAGAAATCTTCCTTGTGACAAAGCACGGAATGTGCATCCGCTTCAAGGAGACGGATGTAAGACCTACCGGAAGAACTTCGATGGGTGTGATCGGTATGAATCTGGATGATCAGGATGAAATCATCGGTATGCAGCTTGACCATCAGGGCGATTCTCTGTTGATCGTATCGGAGAACGGAATGGGTAAGCGTACTTACCTGAATGAATTTACGGTTCAGAAACGTGGTGGTAAAGGCGTGAAGTGTTACAAGATCACGGAGAAGACCGGTGAAGTAGTTGGAGTCAAGGCAGTTAATGATGATCATGAGATCATGATGATCACAGATGGCGGTATTATCATACAGCTTCGTATGGAGGATATTTCCACACTCGGAAGAATCACTTCCGGTGTTAAGATGATCAATCTGGACGAAGGTGTGAAGGTAGCCAAGATTGCCAAGGTTCGGGAGAAGATCAGCAATGGCGACGAGGAATTTGAAAATATAGAAGATGCCATGGAAGATATCCCGAAGGAAGAACGTTATGGAGTCCATGAAGAGGATGACAAGGAAGTGACACTTCCAAAGGAAGATGAAGAAGAGTAAATATTGAATTTAAATATAAAATCGTGCCATAGTTGGCACGGTTTTATATTTTAGGCAATTACCTGTTTTATGTAAAAAAAGGAGAGGAACATGAGGGAATACAAATTAGCGGTAATAGGAGATATCCATAGTAATCATGTGGGGCTGGAGAGATGTATTTCTCATGCGCTGGAACAGGGAGCGGAGGAATTTCTGTTTCTGGGCGATTATATCAGTGACTTTCCTTATCCACAGAAGACGATGGAAATCATATACCGGATGAAAGAGAATTATCTATGTTCTTTTATCAGAGGAAACAGGGAAGATTATATGCTGCAACACAGGGAGAAGCTTGCACAGGGAGATGACGAGAAGTGGGTCTATAATTCCTGCAGCGGAAATCTGCTCTACACTTATGAGAATCTGACACAAAAAGATTTTCGATTCTTTGAAAGTATGGATATTCAGGGAATATATTATAAAGAGGGCTATCCGGCGTTTCGCTACTGTCATGGATCGATGACAAATTCCAGTGAACTTTTGATTCCGGAAAATCCTTCCATGGAAATGATCATGGAGAAGCTGGATGTGGATCTTCTGGTATCCGGTCATACGCATATTCAGGAAAAGAAAATATATGGTGGAAAAACCCTGATCCATCCGGGGGCAGTGGGTATGTCGTGGTATCATGAGGGTAAAGCTCAATATATGATGCTGCATGGAACAGAAAATGGATGGCAGGAAGAATTTTTTCAGCTTTCATATGACATTGAGAAGGTCGAAGAGGAGTTTAAAAAGAGTGGTCTTCTTGAAAAAGCTTCTTATTGGGCTAAAAGTGCAATTCACACTATGAAAACAGGGGATGACCTTTCGGTTCCCTGTATGCAGCTCGCAAAACAGATGTGTGTTGAAGAAAGGAAAAACGTGAGCTGGCCTGACATTCCGGAAGAATACTGGAAAAAGGCGGCAGAGCATTTTGGAATTTAAGGAGATGAAGGGTAATCATGAAATTTGAGAGTGCAGAAGAAAAAAGGGAATATATGCTGGGGGAGCCTGTCAAAAAACTGGTCTGTAAGCTTGCTGCGCCAACGATCATGAGTATGCTTGTGACCAATTTTTATAATATGGCAGATACCTTTTTTGTCGGTAAGATCAATACCCAGTCTACCGCGGCAGTCGGTGTTGTCTTTTCTTTGATGGCGATCATACAGGCAGTGGGCTTCTTTTTCGGACACGGTTCCGGTAATTTCATATCAAGGAGGCTTGGTGCGGGCGATCTGGAAGAGGCAGAGAAAATGTCCGCAGTGGGATTTTTTACATCCTTCCTCGCAGGCGTTGTCATCATGGTGGTATGCCTGATTTTCATACAACCGCTTTCCTATGCCCTAGGGTCTACACCTACTATCCAGCCCTACACAGTTGCCTATCTGAGAATTATTCTGATCGGTACACCCGCTATGACGGCATCTCTTGTGCTGAATAATCAGATGCGTTTTCAAGGAAGTGCATTTTATGCCATGATCGGAATTGTTTCCGGTGCGGTGATCAATATCGGACTTGACCCGTTTTTTATTTTTGTCTGTGATATGGGAGTGGCCGGTGCAGCGCTTGCCACCACCATCAGTCAGTATGTCAGCTTTGTGTTTCTCCTTATCATGGTGAGAAAAGGGGGAAATATCAGAATCCGGTTTAAGAATTTCAAGCCAAATGTGCATTTCTACAAAGAAGTTATTCGCGGTGGAATTCCCTCTCTGTGCAGACAGGGACTTGCCAGTGTTGCGACGATCTGCCTGAACCATGCGGCCGGTGGATATGGAGATGCAGCCATAGCCGGCATGTCGATTGTCACCCGTGTCTTGATGTTTGCCAATTCTGCTCTGATTGGATTCGGACAGGGCTTTCAGCCTGTGTGCGGGTTTAATTATGGGGCCAAAAAATACAAAAGAGTGCTGGATGCTTACTGGTTCTGTGTGAGAACCGCATTTGTATTTCTTGCTGCTTTGTCTGTTGTTATCTATATTTTTTCACCGGAAATCATCAGTCTGTTCCGTAAAGGAGACGCCGATGTTATCGAAGTTGGAACGGCAGCACTGCGATATAATATCGTAGTATTTCCCCTCAGTGCCTGGATCATCATGTGTAATATGATGCTTCAATCTATCGGAAAAGGCCTGAAGGCTTCAATAGTCGCATCAGCCAGACAGGGGATTTTCTTCCTGCCTCTCATTGCCATTTTGCCGAGACTTTTTGGAATTACCGGTGTTGAGATCTGCCAGACAGTTTCAGATATCCTGGCGCTCACCATTTCAATTCCTCTTGGTGTGAGCGTCATCAAAGAGATGAAGGCCAATTCTGTAGAATAAAAATCTCCATATTCTATTTTACTCTTGACTCTTACGTTACGTCATAGAATAAGATATAGCTATGTTCGGACATGAAAGATAAAAAATAGTAAAGAGTATGTATAGAAATGGAGAATGGTATGAATATTACAACAATCAGGTCGGATCGTATTTATCGGGAAATGATAAATGCATCACAGGCCGAAAAAGAAAACATTTACAGAAATGAATTGATGAAGCCCTTTGAATTTAAGTGGTCATGCGCTGGAATTCCGTTGAAAGCTGAAAGTGAAGGCGGATTCGATGTGGTTTCTGCTGCCGGTATCAGTGGTTTCTATGCTCCAGGACAGATTACACAGGAACATTGTTCGGAGGTAGATCAGATTAGCGACGACACATTTTGGAAGAATTGCGAAAACAGTATTCGTAACACTTTGACAGGATTTGAGCAACATGGAATTTCACTGTCCAAACAGGATTATGTGTTTACGGTAATACTGAGTGATCCCAAAAGTCCTATGACAGCCATGACAGGTGATTATTGTGGCGATGGCGGTATTCCCGGTTATATTATCGGTTCCATTGTACCAAATGAGAGATCTCTGCAGTTATTGCCGGTTGCATTGGCACATGAAACCAATCATAATGTCCGTTGGCAGTTTATGCAATGGAGTAATCATATTACATTAGCAGATATGATTGTCTCGGAAGGTCTTGCTGAGACTTTTGCAGCAAAAATGTTTGGTGAGGACAAGGTTGGAAAGTGGGTCAGGAAAACCGCCCCTGAATTGTTAAAAACGGCTATTAAGCCCATTATCAGAGATCATCTGATGACAGACGATTTTCAGTTGCTCTCTTCTTATCTCTACGGTGATGAAATTATGGCATTGCGAGGTGGGAAACCTGTGGGACTGCCATACTGCGGCGGCTATGCCTGCGGTTATGCATTGATTGGACATTATCTGGAGAAAACAGGAAAATCTATTTATGAGGCAACTATTACTTCTACGGAAGATATTTTAAAGCAATCGGAGGACTTTTGGTTATGAAAGTCAGTGAAGTAGCAAAACTTACGGGTGTTACTGTTCGTACATTACACTACTATGATGAAATTGGCTTGCTGAAACCGGGTGAGGTCACAGAAGCAGGGTATCGGGTTTATAATGATGCAGATTTAGAAGTTTTGCAACAGATTTTGTTTTTTCGTGAACTAGATTTTCCACTGGAGGACATCCGCAAGATTATGCAGAATCCGGCCTATGACAGACAAAATGCCCTACAAAAACAAAGGGAGCTGCTTTTGCAGAAACGCAGCCGGATTGATGGTTTGATTGTACTTGTTGATAAGACTTTAAAGGGAGAACACGATATGAGTTTTGAACAGTTTGATACAACGACAATAGAAGAGACACGAAAGAAATACGCAGCTGAGGCCAAAGAACGCTGGGGCAATAGTGATGCCTATGCAGAGTTTGAAAAGAAAACCAGTCATTACAGTGACGAGCAGTTTAAGATCATGGACGCTAAAGGCATGGATATTCTGAAAGAGTTTGGTCAGAACAGAACTCTTGCCCCGGACAGTGTACAGGCACAGGCACTTGTTGAAAAGTGGCATAAATATATTACGGAGAACTACTTTACCTGTACAAAGGAAATCTTATCCTGTCTGGGACAAATGTATATCGGAGATGAACGCTTCAAACAGAATATTGATCGGTACGGAGAAGGTACTGCTGCATTCATGGCAGCTTCGATAGGAGTTTATACCAGTTGATTTTACAGTTTTGCTTTGCGGATGTCATGGGTATGTCATAATCATTTTCAAGATATAATTTTTTATCTTTTAAAGAAATATCTGTTGAAAACAAAATTCCAAACATTCTTATAAGACTATCCAATGAAGATTTATCATATTGCAACACATCTTTAGGAATGCAGATAAGAATAACTTCTAACAGATCTGATCCTTCCATAGGAGGAAGATTACCATATACATTCTCTGCACTTTTTATTATACCAGTTATAAACGTTTTTTTAATGAATAATTTTAATTATCTGGAGAGAACTCCGAAGGATTGTATACCAACCGTAATATTGCTATAATTACCCTGTATTGGCATGAGAACAACGTGCATAGAAATGAGGATTGGCATGATTACGATTAAGGACATGGCGGATTTGGCCGGGGTCAGCCCCACGACGGTGACCAATGTACTACATGGTCGAACTAAAAAAATGTCTAAGGAGACTTTACAAAAGGTACAGGCTGTTATAGACAGTTCTGATTATGTATCTAACATGGGTGCGAGGCTGCTTGCCAATTATGGGTCGAAGATTATCGGAGTCATCATGAACTATGACAGGCGTGGAGAGAGTAATATCATTTCTGACCCTTTTTATGGTACGGTGGTAGGTGCCCTGGAGAAGGAAATTCGTGAGCATGGATATTATATGATGCTTTATACGGCGGGCTGTGTCGATGAGATGGTCAGGCTTGCAAAATCATGGAATATAGAGGGGCTTATTACATTGGGATGTAAGCCTTCCGATGCCAGAAAAATGAAGGAGCAGATGAATGTCCCGGTCGTATTTATTGACTCTTATTTTGAGGATAAAGAGTATGAGTATTATAATGTAGGTCTAAAGGATTATGAAGGCGGCTATCTGATGACGAAATATCTGATCAATAAGGGTCACCGGCGTATTGCATTTCTTGCGGACGAGGAAGAAGTAGTCGGTGTAGATAGAGCACGTCTGGAGGGTTTTCAGGCAGCTTTGCAGGAGAATGGAATTGTATTTCAAAAAGAAGATTATATTGCTTTGAGCTTTCGTAAGCAGATCAGGCACACAAGACTTTGGGAGTTTGCCCAGTTACGGTTGAAGGATTACACAGCACTTTTCTTTGCTTCGGATTTTTACGCAAGTGAGGCTGTCAATATTTTTGAAACACAGGGAATCCATGTTCCGGAAGATATTTCGGTGGTAGGATTTGATAATAATATTTTTTCTGTGAACTGCAGGCCAATGCTTACAACAGTACAGCAGGAAGTCGAAGCGAAAGGGTTCTACGCGTTCGATCTATTGTACAAGCTTATTAAGGGAGAAGTGTGTGAGGAGAAGAACATACAGCTTCCTGTAAAGCTGGTCATTCGTGAAAGTGTGAAGGAACTAAAGAAAACCAATTAAAGCGGTAATTTTTCTTGAATAGTTTTTATGTCTGTAGGATGGATATGTTGTATATTTTGTACAATATATCCATTTTTTAATTGTGAAAATAATTGGTGTTACACAACACCTATTGCGTACCAATAGTACATATGCTATGATGAGTTCACAACAAAGGTGTTACGTAACACTACCTATAAAATAGCGTAAAATGGAGGATTGTATGAAAAGGAAAGCATGGATAGCAATGATAATGACAATGGCTTTGACATCAGGTATGATGACAGGCTGTGGTTCAAGTGAGGGCAGTGCAGAAAGTACATCGGCAGGACAGGAAGCCTCATCAGAAAAAGGAAGTGCAGACGCAACGGGAGAGACAGTTGAACTGGAACTTTTTTCATCGAAAACCGAGAATGCTGCTACTTTACAGAAGATAATTGACGGCTTTATGGCAGAGAATGCAGATGTAAAGATTACTCTGACATCAGAGGCAGATGCAAGCACAGTATTAAAAACAAGACTTACCAAAAATGATATTCCGGAAATCATTGCAATGGGAGGAGATGCCCATTACACAGAATTACAGGGAGCCGGTGTGCTGCTTGATTTAAGTGGCGAGGACTTTATCTCTGAGGTACAGCCGGCATATCTTGAGATGGTATACGATGTAAATGCAAATCAGGAGCAGGCCGCATATGGTATTCCTTACGCAACAAATGCGTCGGGAGTTCTCTACAATGAAGATCTCTTTTCACAGGCTGGTGTTGAGGTTCCGGAGACATGGACAGAGTTCCTTGATGTAATTGATAAACTGGAGCAGGCGGGGATCCAACCGTTTGAACTTACCTTTGCGGACAGCTGGACCTGTCTTCCTCCGTGGAACAGTATGGCTCCTGTAATTCCTGATGCAAATTTCACTTCTGATCGAAAAGAAGGTAAAACAACCTTTGCAGGAACACATGAGGAGGTACTTGAAAAGTTTCTTATCATTATGGAGCATGCACAGGATGATTTTATGGGAACAACCTATAATGATGGAAATGTAGCTTTTGCCAATGGAGAAGCAGCCATGATGATCAATGGTAACTGGGCGGTTTCTGAGTTTTTGAATACCAATCCGGATCTGAATGTAAATATGTTTGCATTTCCTTCTGTTGATGATGCTGATAAAAATACGGTAACTTCAGGTGTCGATGTATTATTTGCCGTCTCCAGTCAGGGAACAGAAGCGCAGCAGGCAGCTTCCAAGAGATTTATTTCCTATGTTCTTAAGGCAGAGGTTGCACAGAGTTATATTGATGAGCAGTTCGCGTTCTCCGCTGTAAAGGGTGTTGAACAGCAGAATAAGACAGTCATCGGTCTTGCAGAGGATATTGAGGCAGGACGTGTATCGAATTTCCCGGATCACTATTATCCGGATGGATTTGATCTTTCCAGTATTCTTCAGCAGTGTGCGCTGAACAAGGTAAACGGAATGGACGATGCACAGAATATTCAGGAAACTTTGGCAGAATGTGATGAGCAGTATGATGTGGCAAATGTTGAATAACTTTTCCCTATAGCAAGGACAGAATAAAGATGTGTTGCAGCTGCGATTTATAAATTGTTACTGCAACACATCCGTCTGTCAATCAGTGAGGATAATTATGAAGAAAAGAAGAAAGATTAATATCTCTTTTTATATAATGGTTATTCCGATGGCGGTTTTGTTTTTTGTGTTTCATACAATTCCGTTTTTGCGGGGTGTATTTTACAGCTTCACAAATTGGAAGGGATATGGAGATTGGGAGTTTGTCGGTCTTCGGAATTATCTGCATATTTTTAAGGACAAAAATGTTCTGGCCTCTTATCTGTTTACGTTTAAGTTTGCAGTTGTGGCTACAATCTGCGTAAATGTGATAAGTCTTACGATCGCAGTGGGTCTGAATGCAAAGATTAAATGCAAAAACTTTTTGAAGGCAATGTTTTTTCTGCCCTATATGTTGGGAACATTGATCATCAGCTACGTGTTTAAATATATTTTCTCCAATATCGTTCCGCTTGCAGGGCAGGCACTTGGTATTGCTTCTCTCAGTAAAAATATATTGGGAACGGAAAATGCCTGGATTGGGGTACTGATCGTTACCATCTGGCAGTCAGCGGCGTTAAACACACTGATTTATCTTTCGGGACTACAGACTGTTGACAGAGATCTGTATGAAGCGGCAGCACTGGATGGCGCGACCGGTATGAAACGGTTTTTCAAAATTACTTTCCCGTTGATTGCTCCGTTTTTTACGATCAATATGGTTTTGAGCGGCAGGAATTTTCTGATGGCATTTGACCAGTTTGTTGCCATGACGGCAGGAGGACCGGGAAATGCAACAACGACAATTTCCCTGTTGATCTATAAAAAAGGCTTTAGCGGAGGGCAGTTTGCTTACCAGTCGGCGAATGCGGTTATGATGTTCATAGTTGTAGTGCTCATTTCCATTTTCCAGTTAAGGGTTTTGGAAAAGAGGGAAAACGAGGTGGGAGCATGATAAAACAGTCAAGAAGAAAAAAGGATAAGTGTAACTGGGCTTTGACTATAATACTTTTTCTGATCGTGATCGGATGTATTATCGGGCCATTATATATGACTGTAGTAATTGCATTGAAAACTCCGCAGGAAATGGCGGATGTGCTTGCCCTGCCACGAAATCCCGCATGGGAAAATTTCCGGGATGCCTGGATCATGACAAATTATCCCCGTAAGCTTGGAAATACACTTTTTATTACAGCGATAAATCTTGTATTCACGGTGTTTACCAATGCAATAGCTGCATATGCCATTGCGAGAAATCGAAGAAAAAGCAAATTCTTTAATTTCTTATACTACTATTTTATCAGTGCGATGTTTATTCCGTTTAATGTGTTAATGCTGCCTTTGGTAAATGAGGCGACGGTGCTTCACATTGACAATATCGTAGGAATTACCCTGCTTTATATTGTATTTGGATTGCCGATGAATACTTTTTTGTATACAGGCTATATTAAGTCAATACCGGAGGCACTGGATGAAGCGGCATGCATCGATGGTGCATCTCCATTTCAGACATTTTTGATCGTAATGCTGCCGGTGTTAAAGCCTATGACAGCCACCGTGGCAATATTGTCTGTCATGTGGACATGGAATGATTTTTTGATGCCCCTGGTGCTTCTCAGTGATCAGAAACAGCAGACTTTGCAGCTTTCACAATATGTGTTCCAGGGACAGTTTAATACGCAGTATAATCTTGCATTTGCATCTTATCTGTTGGTGCTTCTGCCGGTTCTGCTGTTTTATATAATCTGTCAGAAATGGATTATTTCAGGTGTTGTTGCGGGATCTGTAAAACAATAATATGGAGTGTGAACCTATGAAAAGAGCGTGGTGGAAAGAAAGTATTGTGTACCAGATTTATCCCAGAAGCTTTTATGACAGCAATGGGGACGGGATCGGAGATCTTCGTGGAATTATCGAGAAATTAGATTATCTGAAGCTTCTTGGTGTGGATATTATCTGGCTGTGTCCGGTATACCAGTCGCCGAATGATGATAATGGATATGATATCAGTGACTATCGTTCGATCATGAAAGAATTTGGATCGATGGATGATTTTGATTCTCTGCTTGCTGAAATCCATAAAAGAAATATGAGACTTATTATGGATCTGGTGGTAAATCATACCTCGGACGAACATGAATGGTTTGTGGAAAGCAGAAAAAGCAAGGATAATCCGTACAGGGATTTCTATATCTGGAAGGAGGGCAAGGGAGATCAGCCGCCGAACAACTGGGGGTCGTGGTTTGGTGGAAGTGCATGGGAATATGATAAAGAAACAGAGATGTATTATCTGCATATCTTTTCCAAAAAACAGCCGGATTTAAACTGGGATAATCCGGATGTAAGATATTCGATCTATGATATGATGCGCTGGTGGCTGGAAAGAGGTGTGGACGGTTTCCGGATGGATGTTATCAGTCTTATCTCCAAAGATCCTTCTTTTGCGGATGGAGAGATAAATGGCATGTACGGAGACTTGACTCCGTTTTGTGCACATGGACCCCATGTACATGAATATCTACAGGAAATGAACCGGGAGGTTCTGCAAAAGTATGATGTCATGACAGTTGGGGAGACGGCCTGCGTTACCCTGGAGGAAGCGAAAAAGTATGCCGGTGAAGACAGAGGAGAGCTGAACATGGTATTTCAGTTCGAGCATGTAGAGTCCGGAAATGGTGAATATGGAAAATGGACGGATGAACCGCCGAGCTTCCGGCATTTAAAGGATGTCATGAAAAAGTGGCAGGAGGGTCTGGAAGGCATCAGCTGGAATGCACTGTTCTGGGGAAACCATGATCAGCCGCGGGCAGTTTCCCGATTTGGAAATGATAATGAGTATTGGGAAAAATCAGCCAAAATGTTATGTGTCTGTATGTATCTCATGAAGGGAACTCCCTATATTTATCAGGGGGAGGAACTTGGAATGACGAATGCAGGCTTTGATGATCTCTCTCAGTACCGGGATCTGGAATCTCTGAATGCTTATGATGATCTTGTGAATAACCGTCAGCTTCCACCGGATCGGGTTATCGGATTTCTGAAGAAGATCAGCAGGGATAATGCGAGAACTCCCATGCAGTGGAATGATTCTGAAAATGCCGGCTTTACGACCGGAACTCCCTGGATCGACGTGAACAGAAATTATAGGCAGATCAATGCCGAGAAGCAGTTGAAGGACCCTCAATCAATTTTCCATTTCTACCGTAAGGTGATAGAGCTTCGTCATGAGGAGGAGGCGATTGCGGAAGGAATGTTTGAGATGCTTCTGGAGGAAAGCGAGCAGATATTTGCTTACCGGAGAACATGGGGTGATGTTGTTATTGAAGTGGTATGTAATTTCACACCCAACCATGTGAAATGTGATATTGTGCCGGAGTCTATGGAGTTTCTGCTCGGCAATTATGAATACAGGGGCAGCAGCCTTTTGAAACCCTATGAGGCACTTGTCTATAAAAGATAGAGCACGCATTGCGTGCTCTATCTGCGTGAGGAAGAGAAGAAATGAGGATTTACGGGAAAATCCCCTTAATTTCTTCTGCGTAAATAAGCTTTCTGAGGGCCACGATATAGGCGGCCATACGGAAGGTGCAGTGGCACTCTTCTATGACATCCTGAAGATCCTGAAAAGATTTGGTCATCAGCTTCTCAAGCATATCGTTAACCTGTTCTCTGTCCCAGGTCAGCTCCTGAATGTTCTGAACCCACTCAAAATAAGATACGATAACACCACCACTGTTGGCATAGATATCAGGAATCAAGGTGATACCACGTTTTTCCAGAATATCATCAGCCTCTTCTGTGGTAGGGCCGTTAGCAGCTTCTACCACGTAGGAGCACTGAAGTTTCTCAGCAATTTCAGCATTGATCTGATTTTCCATAGCAGCCGGAACAAGCACATCGCACTTACAGGTCAAAAGTTCTTCGTTTGTAATATGAGTGATGCCCGGTGCGTCATAATATTTCAGGAGATTTCCGAATTTGTTCAGATATTCGGAGATCGCTTCGATATCAAGACCGTCAGGGTTGTAGACACCGCCCGATACATCACTGACAGCTACTACCTTGACATTTCTGTGATAAAAGATCCTTGCGGCATTGCTTCCTACATTTCCCATACCCTGAATAGCTACGGTAGTTCCCTCGAGCTCTTTTCCTTTGGTGGCAAGAAGAAGCTTGGTGCTGATCACAACACCTCGTCCGGTAGCGGAGTTTCTTCCGCGGGAGCCTCCGAGTTCTACCGGCTTACCGGTGACAACCCCCGGACAGGGCTTACCCTGAAGCTGACTGTATGTATCTAACACCCAGGCCATTGTCTGGGAATTGGTATTGACATCGGGGGCAGGAATATCGGTGTCTGCTCCTATGATCGGGGCAATTGCAAAGGTATATCTTCTGGTCAGTCTGCGAAGTTCTCCCTTTGACAGCTTTGAGGGATCTACCTTAATACCGCCTTTTGCTCCACCGTAGGGGATATTGGCAACGGCACACTTGAGGGACATCCAGGTGGCAAGAGCCTTAACTTCGTTCAGGTCACAGTCCTGATGAAAACGGATACCACCTTTAAAAGGGCCTCTGATGTTTGAATGCTGTACCCGGTAGCCTTCAAATACCTTCACGCTGCCATCATCCATTTCTACCGGAAGATAAACCTTGGTCTCGCGCTGGGGATTTTTTATAATATCAAACATTGCCTTGCTGATGTGTCCGACATCCATTGCTTTTTCCATGGTGTCGATTACGTTCTGGTACGGATCGTAAGCTTTTTTTGATGTCATAGTCATAATCTCCAATCTGAACTGACTTGTGTTTCTCAATTCGTCTCGAATCTTAAAACCGTACAAAAAGAAAGTCAATAAGCCGCGAAAAAAAGCGTTGATATTTAAATTTTTCAGTTTATAACTTTAAATTTCAAACTATTCGCAAAAAAAACTTTATTTTTTAAGGAGAATGGGATAGAATGAAAACATCTAAATAAGTGTTGTTTGCAAAGAAGCAGATCCCATTTGGGGTTTGCTTTTTTTCGTTTAAGGAGGAACTGCTTATGAAAAAGAGTGAACTGGACAGCGTCGATATAGAGATTGTGAATCTTCTTCAAAAAAGAGGAAGACTACAGCTTAAAGAATTGTCTTCCAAGATCAGCCTGTCACCCCCGGCCACAGCCAGCCGGATCAGGCGGTTGGAGCAGGAGGGTGTTATCGGAGGATATCAGGCACAGATCAATCCCATAACACTTGGATTGTATACGAAGGCATTTATTCTGCTTGAGGTGGCACCGGAGCAGAAGGATGAGTTCTATCCTTATATCAGAGGAGTCGGCAACGTCATCGAGTGCAACTGTGTCACCGGCGATTATTCCATGATGCTCGAGGTTTTGTTTTCCAATACAATGGAGCTGGATCAGTTTATCGGAGAGATACAGCGGTTCGGTCATACAAAGACTCTGATCGTCTTCTCTACTCCGGTAGAGCATCGGGGAGTGGAGCTCTCAGAAAATATGAGCCGGGATGGGGAGCTATGACAACACGACAGTGCTGTCTCCCTGAATCAGCTTCGGGAGTGTTGTATAGCTCTGAATAAGAAGCTCCGGATGCTCCAGTTTACGGATCATCATATCTCCGGCCTGTATTCCCATGTCGTGAACATTGATGTCGATGACAGTGGGAAAGGGATCGATTATGCTGGAGTAGGGGTAGATGTCAAAGGTCAGCAGGCCGATGTCTTCCGGAATCCGGATATGGGCATCCTGCAGGGATTTTACAACACCGAGGGCCAGCAGATTATTTTCACAGATGACAGCCTGTGGGAGAGGACGGTTCTTTAAGATTTCAGTCATCATTTCGCAGGCTCCCTGTCTTGTCGCATTGGTATAGCCGATCCGTTCGCGGGGAATATGATGCTTGTGGTTTAACATCCCTTTCAGAAATCCTTTCAGGCGTTGATTGGAGAGGGTGTCACTTTTTCTTCCGGCGATAAAGGCTACGTCCGTGTAACCACATTCAACCATATGGTCGGCAGCGTATTGTCCGGCCAGTGCGTGGTTGGTGTCGATCCAGCACAGCCTGTCATCGGTTTCAGGATGCCCGATGATAATATGGGCAATTCCCTCTTCAAGAATATGTCTTCCGAGTTCTTCATTGACCGCAGATCCATGGATGATGATCCCGTCTGCGGATCTTCTTTTTATTTCCTGTATTGCGCGTTCTCCGGGATAGGCTTCCTGGGAGGTATCCACCAGAGTCATGGTATATCCGTTGGCGGAAAGTTCGTGATGGACACCGCACATGATGTCGAACATATGGGGATTCTGGTAGGCAGAATCCTTTCCGAGATTTGTCAGATAGACAATATTTTTGGCACACTGTCTTGCAAAGCTTACAGCCCGCGAGTTTGGTATATAATGAAGTTTGTCAATAGCGGCGTTTACGCGGGAAACTGTTTCCGGGGAAATGGTACTCCACCCGTTTAAAACCTTGGATACCGTGGATTTGGACACGCCGGCTTCATTGGCTACATCCGTGATTGTAACAGGCATTTGGCTACCTCCTTTTTGTTCTGAGCAGTTACGATAAATTTAACATTATAGTATAGCGGTTTCCTAACAAAGTCAACTGCTAAGAAAGTAAAAACATTGAAAATAGGGCACTTAAATACTAATATTAAATTAAACAGAGGAGCTAAATCTGTTAAAAAAATAATCAAATTAGGAAAACAGTTTCCAAGGGAGGTAATAAAATGAAGAAAAAAGCAATCGCTTCTATTCTGACAACGGCAATGGTATTTTCCATGTTGACCGGATGTGGTTCCGGTGAGAGCAGTCCTGCAGCAACCGATGCGGGGGATGCAGCGGCAACTGAAACAGCACAGGCAGAGGATACAGAGCAGAAAGATACAGAAGAACCGGCACAGGAGGCAGCCGCTGATCCGGTAGCCAATCTGATTGCAGCGACAGAGGGAACGGTAGATCTGACACTCTGGTGCTCTGAGACAGAGGAATACCAGACGGTTATGGCAAAGCTTGTCGATGAGTTCAAGGCACAGTATCCGGATGTGGATTTTAATATTATGATCGGTGCCGAGTCCGATGCAAATTGCAAGGATGATGTACTTGCGGATGTGGAATCTGCGGCAGATGTATTTGTATTCCCGGATGACCAGTTATATGATCTGGTGCAGGCAGGTGCATTGCAGAGTGTGGATGCAACCTTTACCTATGATCCGGCAGTGGCAAATGCACCGGCAACTGTAGAGGCAGCAACACAGGACGGAAAGCTTTATGCATATCCGCTGACAGCTTCTAACGGTTATTTCTTATTCTATGATTCCAATTATCTGACACCCGAGGATGTCTCTTCCTGGGATAACCTGCTTGCGGCTGCTGAAAAGCAGGGCAAAACAGTCGGCATGGAAGTGTCGGGAGCATGGTTCTTATATGGATTCTTTGCAGGAGCAGGACTGGACATGTACAGAAATGATGACGGTTCCAATACCTGTAACTGGAACGCTATTGATACAAAATATAAAGGTGTTGATGTAGCAGAAGCCATTTCCCAGATCTGTAAGAGCAGGGCGATGGTAAATTGTGTCAATGAAGATGCACAGGCATTTGCACTCAACGGCGAGATGATCGCGGATGTCAACGGTACCTGGGCTACTTCCGGTTTCCAGGAAGCATATGGTGATGGCTATGCGGCAACAAAGCTTCCCACTCTTACGGTTGCTGGCGATCAGGTACAGATGGGTTCCTTTGCGGGCTACAAATTTGTAGGTGTTAACGCTTATTCCAAAAATACCGGATGGGCAATGCTTCTCGCAGAATATATCACAAACGAGACAAGTCAGAAGGAGATCGGAATTGCAACCGGAGAAGGTCCGTCCAATCTGAATGCGGCTTCTTCTGAGGAAATTGCTTCCGCACCGGCACTTGCCGCTTTGTCAGAGCAGTCCGCCTTTGCAGATCTTCAGAGAGTTGGCAATAACTACTGGGGACCCGCAGCAACCCTTGGACAGTCTCTGGTAGAAGGAAACTATACAGATATCCAGGAGCTTCTGGATGAGGCGGTGGAAGGTATTACACAGCCTGTTGTTGAGGAGTAAAAAACAGTTTAGACAGAAATTAATTGTGAGGTGAACCGGAATGAAAATGCCTGGACGAACGTTAAAAAAGTATTTCAGTGATTTAGGGCAGGCCCTGTCAAAGGGTGACCTGTGGACAAAACTATCCTTGGTTGTTATGGGAGCGGGTTATTTTGCCAGAAAGCAGATAATCAAGGGAATATTGATCACGCTCGTTCAGGCAGGCTTCTGGCTTTTGACAGTCCGGTTCTCATGGCAGTATATTTCCAAGCTTGGCACATTGGGAACGGTACAGAGAGAAGAGGTTCTTGATCTTGTAACCTTGCAGAAAACAGTAAATAATTATGACAATTCGCTTCTCATTCTGTTGTGCGGCATTATAGGTATTCTTTTTATTCTGGCGTATGTGCTGCTGACGATCAGCAATGTGAAGGCCTGCTATCAGCTTCAGTTACAAAAGGAGACGGGAAGGCATATCAACACATTCCGTGAGGATTGCAGGACACTGATCAATGAGAAGTTCCATGTGACACTGCTCACGCTGCCGGGACTGGGAGTCCTTCTGGCAAATATCATACCGATCCTGTTTATGATCTGTATTGCATTTACCAATTATGACGCGGATCATCAGCCTCCGACGTATCTCTTCACCTGGGTGGGATTGTCGAATTTTAAAACGCTTTTTACGACAAGTACGACGGTAACCTTCGGGTATGTTTTCCATAGAATTCTGGTGTGGACGTTGTTCTGGTCAGTATTTGCCACCTTTTCTACCTATTTTGGAGGAATTTTCCTGGCAAAGCTGATCAATGACAAGGAGGTCCGGTGTAAGAAGCTGTGGAGAAGTCTCTTTGTGCTGACGATCGCCATTCCACAGTTCGTAACGCTTCTGCTCGTTGGAAAAATGTTTGGTGATTATGGAATCATCAACAGCTTCTGTAACAAGATAGGGCTCACCTCATTTTTGCAGGATATCGGGCTTGTCAGCAGGGGACTTTCGTACATTCCCTTTTTGTCAAAACCCGGATGGGCACATGTGATGATCATTCTGATCAATCTCTGGGTGGGAATCCCGTTCCAGATGCTCAGTGCCACAGGTGTTCTGATGAATATTCCCGATGAACAGCTGGAGAGTGCAAAGATTGACGGGGCCAATGAGCGTCAGATTTTCTGGAAAATTACGATGCCCTATATGCTTTTTGTGACAGGGCCGAGTCTGATCACGGCGCTGATCTCCAACATCAATAATTTCAATGTCATTTATCTTCTGACCAGTGACTATGTCACCGGAAACATGAAATATGCAAACTCTAACGCGAAAGAGGTAGATCTTCTGGTAACCTGGCTGTTCACACTGACAAATGATTATTCCAATTATAAGATGGCATCCGTGATCGGTATCTGTGTGTTCCTGTTGTGTGCAGTCATTACACTGATCAGTTTTGGAAGACTGATCGCTGGAAACAGAGAGGAGAATTATCAATGACAAAGAAAAAAGTTAGAATCATCCGGAAACATGTACTTTTGGTCATTCTCTCCTGCATCTGGCTTATCCCGATCGTATGGCTCTTTGTCACATCACTGAGCGCCTACAAGGGCATCAACACGATGCACTTTTTCCCGACGGAATGGTCGATAGACAACTACAGACAACTTTTCTTCAGACCGGATACGGTAGTCAATTTTCCGGCGTGGTTCCGGAACTCCATGATCATCGGTGTGTTCTGCTGTATCATTTCGACGGCCTTTGTCCTGATGGTTTCCTATGCTATGAGCTGTATGCGTTTTCCGGCCAGAAAGCCGCTTATGAGCTTCGCCATCATTCTGGGAATGTTCCCGGGTGTATTGTCGATGATCGCCATCTTTTTTGTGATGAAGCTGATCGGACTGACCAACAGTCTGACAGGACTTATCATCATCTATTCAGCAGGATCGGGACTGACCTATCTGATCTGTAAGGGATTTTTTGATACGATCCCGGCATCCCTGCGGGAGTCGGCAAAGCTTGAGGGTGCATCCCAGCTTACGATCTTTACAAGAATTGTTATTCCATTATCCAAACCGATCATTGTGTATACCGTGATCAACTCGTTTTTGATGCCGTGGATGGATTTTGTCATGGCAAAGCTGATGATCCGGTCAAAGGACCCACAGGATTGGACCGTTGCCATGGGACTTTTTAATCTGGTACAGCGGACACTTGTCGGTGATTACTTCTCCGTATTCTGTGCAGGAGGTATTATTGTGGCGATTCCTATCTCAATCCTGTTTATTCTGATGCAGAAGTTTTATGTGGAAGGAATTACCGGTGGAGCTGTAAAGGGTTAGAAACAGAGGGGTTTAGAAACAGTATGAAAAAAGAAGCAATTTTACATATACCGCTTTCCCAGTATGCCTATGCCATCGGGGAGCATACTCTGGTGATCCGGTTACGGACGGCCAAAAATGACATACAGGAATGTGATCTGTACTATGGAGACCGGGTGGACCAGGAAAAGAAGATCCGTGTTAAAAAGCAGGTTATGGAGAAGGTAGCCTCGGATGATCTTTTTGATTATTACGAATCCAGAATACATGACCGCTACAGCAGGGTATGTTATTACTTTTTCTTAGACGACGGGCAGGAGCAGGTATATTATTACGAAAGAAATTTCTGCACGGAGCTTGCCTGTGAGAGGACAGAGTTTTTTCAGTTTCCGTATATCCGCAGGGAGGATATCCTTTCGGTGCCGGAATGGGCAAAGGATACGGTCATGTATCATATCTTTCCCGACAGCTTTGCCACAAAGCATCGTGCGCTCGACAAACAGAATATGCGGAAGGGCTGCCTTGGCGGAACACTCTGCGGTATTCTGGAAAATCTGGATTATCTGGAGGAGCTTGGGATTAACTGCATTTACCTGAATCCGATTTTCTCTGCCAATTCCTACCATCGGTATGATACGGTAGACTATTTTACGGTGGACCCGGAGCTGGGTACTCTGGAAGATGTGAAGAAACTGGTTGAAGAATGTCACAAAAGGGAAATCCGTGTTTTATTTGATGGGGTATTTAACCACTGCGGGCCGGACTTTTTTGCCTTTCAGGATGTGCTGGCAAACGGAACGAAGTCGAAGTATTATGACTGGTTTTACTATATGCCGGAGCCGGTAAACTACACAGATCCACCGACCTATGAGGCCTTTGCCTATGTAAAAGAGATGCCGAAGCTGAACACCGGAAATCCGGAGGTGGAGGAATTTCTGATCCGGGTGGGTGTTTACTGGATCAAAGAGGCAGGTATCGACGGATGGCGGCTGGATGTTGCCAATGAGATCAACCACGATTTCTGGAGACATTTTCGTGCGGCAGTGCGCGCAGAACGGCCGGATGCACTTCTGATCGGGGAGATCTGGGAGGATGCCGGGGCGTGGCTGATGGGAGATCAGTTTGATTCGACCATGAATTACCGGTTTTCCTATCTCTGCAAGGACTTTTTTGCGGATGGAACCCTGACGGTATCACAGTTTGATGAACAGATTCAGAAGATGATCTTCCGCTATCCGGAGCAGGTAAGTCTGGCACAGATGAATTTTCTGGATTCCCACGATGTGCCGAGGTTTTTGAGCTATTGTAAGGGTGACCGCCGGAAGATGCAGCTTGCCTTTTTCTATCTGTTTATGGGATATGGAATTCCCTCTGTGTTCTATGGAGATGAATATTATATAGAAGGAACCACAGAGCCGGAATATCGTAAGGCAATGCCCTGGCAGCAGGAAGAGAGCGCGGGAGAACTTTTCCGGGAGTGGATTCTCCTTAGAAAAAAACACAGTGCGATCCGGCAGGGAAGGTATCTTACCATACTATGTGAGGATGAATCGGGAATATACGTGTTCTGTCGTGTCGATGAGAAGGAGACGGTGCCTGTCATTCTGAATAACAGTGAAAAGGACTTCAGTGCGGGGAAAGAATTCTGGGAAAAGGTAGAAGCAAAGCTTGGCAGCAGGCTATCCCAAAAGCCGGCTAAGATACCGGCTTTTACGGGAAAAGTTCTTATTTCATAAACAAACCTACCGGACAGTGATCGGAGCCGGTCACTTCGGTGTAGATTTTGGCATCCTGTAAGCGGTCTTTTAATGCTTCGGATACCATAAAATAGTCGATACGCCATCCGGCGTTTTTGGCTCTTGCGCTGAAGCGGTAAGACCACCAGGAATAAATCCCCTCCTGATCGGGGTAGAAATAACGGAAGGTATCAATAAATCCATTTTGTAAGAGCGTGGTAAATTTGCCGCGCTCTTCGTCTGTAAAACCGGCATTTTTGCGGTTGCTCTTAGGATTTTTCAGGTCGATCTCCTGGTGAGCCACATTGAGATCGCCACAGAAGATTACGGGCTTGTGTTCTTCCAGCTTTTTGAGATAGGAAAGAAAATCCTCTTCCCATTTCATCCGGTAATCTAACCTGGCCAGTTCATTCTGTGAATTGGGGGTGTATACCGTGATAAAATAAAAATCCGGGTATTCCAGCGTGATAACACGGCCTTCGTGGTCATGCTCCTCCATGCCGATTCCATAAGAGACGCTGAGCGGTTCCTGCTTTGCAAAAATTGCGGTGCCGGAGTATCCCTTTTTCTCTGCATAATTCCAGTATTGGTGATAGCCGGGAAGATCCAGATCAATCTGTCCTTCCTGCAGTTTTGTTTCCTGTAGACAGAAAATGTCTGCGTCTGCCTCCTTGAAGAAGTCGAGAAAGCCTTTGCCAACACAGGCTCTAAGTCCGTTTACATTCCATGAGATAAATTTCATTGTCAGTCTCCTTCGTAATATTTTTTGATGTCGTCCTGCGCAATGCGGTAAGCCAGCTCGCGCATACCGTCCAGTCTCTGTTCGTAATTATCGATGGTGAGCCTTTCCTCACCCTTTGCCAGCTTGTCAAAGATGTAATAATTGATATCCTTGGAGAAATGGAGCATGTCCATATAGTTGTCAAGGGTCGTGATGACCGGTTCATCATCCTGATAATAATAGATTTCCACGTTGTCATAGCTTAAAAGAGAAGCAATGGCCTGCTTTTCATTGTAAATGACGGTCTCCAGTTCGCCGCTTCGATAGGCATTGTCCCACCACAGCATTGAGTAAGGAGAGAAGAAAAATTTGAAAGTCGTTTCGGGATGTTCCTGCACCTTGGCGGTGAGCAGTGCAATATTTCCATTCAGCTCCGTCTCGTTTGCCGTCTGGGGCTGCATGGGAGATATGTCTGAAAGACGGATGTACAGACCGGTTGCCGTCTCGACATTGAAGTGCTTCCACTGCGCCCAGTTGTAGGAATCTCCCTCGTCATAGCTGCCGATGAAAGAAAATGCCAGCATATAAGGTATTTTCTTCATAAGCACATCCTTATTCAGAAGATATGGATAGTCGTTGAGGTAATTTTTGTCATACAGGTACATCGGACAGCCCGTAGAGACATAGGTAGGCTCTGTGCTGGCCGACAGCGAGGAAGGATCGATGTTATAGAAAACATATTTGGGATCGTGTTCCTCATAGGCGGCATCCAGCAGATAGCACAGATCCGCCGTGGCACCGTAGGATCGGATGGCCTTGATGGAGGTACAGGAAAAGGCATCGTCAAACCAGCCGTTGTTGTAATTTTCACAGACCGAAGAACCCACGATCAGGGCGTCGTAATCAAAATTCCGAAGCGTGCCGATACACTGGTATTCCTTGTCGGTCAGAACTGCCTTCAGACCGGGAAGAGGCTTGTGATACTGATAAAAAGGGTCGAGAATCACCACCACGCCTATCACGGCGACAAGCAGCAGGAACATTCGTATGCAAAAGGATTTCAGAAATTGTTTCTCCATATTTCATATAACCTCGGTTTTTAATAAAGTGCCTATTTTTTTGCTCATGTGGTTAAAAGTTAAAGTATAAAAAGGTGCTTACCTGCGAGAGGGAAACCACACACCATAAAAGCAGCAGGCAGCAATACCAGCAGCGTCTGGAGGTCAGTTCTCCCTTCATTGTCCGTTCGTAGGCATTGGGCCGGAAGATCAGGTAGAATGCCAGCACAAACAGCAGGATCATAAAGATCAGGTACAGATATTTCACCAGATCCGGGGCTGCCAGATCCAGAGCCTGTCTCAGGACATAGATTTCCGGAATATCAAGCTGTGCTGCCAGATCATAGATCTTGCCGTGAAAACCTCCGGTAAAGAGGTTCCGGAAAAGCTGGACAGCATTTCCCAGTGACGTGCTCCGGAAGAAGAACAGTGACAGATTGAACAGGCTGAAGGTAAAGATCCACCCCAGCCATGCCGGAATATGGAAACGGGAAGGACGTTTTTCGGGACGTCCCTTGATCCCGACAATACCGAGGTTGTCCCATATAACCAGAATACCGTGTACAACACCCCATGCAATGTAGGTCCAGGCAGCGCCGTGCCACAGGCCGCTGAGCAGGAAAATGATAAAGGTGTTAAGCAGCATACGTGCTTTTCCCTTACGGCTGCCTCCGAGGGGGATGTAGACGTAGGTGATAAAAAAGCGTGATAAGGTGATATGCCAGCGTTGCCAGAATTCCTTGATGCTACAGGAGCGGTAAGGCGAGTTGAAATTTATGGGCAGATCAATGTTGAACATTTTGCCAAGTCCCATCGCCATATCGGAGTAGCCGCTGAAATCAAAATACAGTTCGAAGGTGTAGGACAGGATCGTCACAATGGTAGAGATACTGTCAAGGGCATAGGTTTCGTCAAAGCCATAGTTGGCGACCAGGGCAAAGGTATCTGCCAGCAGAACCTTTTTGGCCAGTCCCAGAACGAACAGATAGAGTCCTCTTGCAAAGGAATCACTCTGAAAACGTCTCTTTGACAGATCCTCGAACTGGGGAAGCATTTCATCGTACAGAACAATAGGACCTGCGACAAGCTGCGGGAAAAAGGTGACAAAGGTCACATAGGAAAGAAGCGGATAATGCTCTGCCTTTCTGCGGCACCTGTCGATGATAAAGGAAAGCTGCTGAAACGTAAAAAAGCTGATACCGAGCGGCAGCAGGATATGTTTCAGGGCAAAATCCGTGTGGAAAGCAGCATTTATATTCTCGATAAAAAAGTCGTAGTATTTATAATAGAACAAAATGCCCAGATTTAAGGTTACACCGACTGCCATGGCGAGCCTGTACAGAAGCTTTGTGTGGGCAGCGTTTTCGGGTATTTTCGTCAGCAGAAAACTAAGAAAATAGTTAAGAGCCATGCTTACCAGTATAATGGCGAGATAATAGGTATTGAAATATCCGTAGAACCACAGGGACATTCCTGCAAGAAAGGCCTCCGCAAGACGGTATCTGCGCAGACGGTTCAGACCGTACCACCCGATCAGCACAAGCGGCATAAATATAAAAATAAAAAGATACGAATTGAACTGCATAAATAAAGAAGAAATCCTTCCTGTATACATATTTTTCTTAATAAGGTAAAAACTAACTGTAGTATAGCAGAGATGGTTTCAAGAAACAATAAAGAAACCGTTGACAAAAACTGATTAAAACGGAGGTTTATCGTGCGAGGATGTATATGTGCTTTGGTGTTGGTGGTGTGCCTGCTGCTCAGTGGCTGTGGAGACAGTATGCCTCAGGAGGATATTGTCGGAAACGGACAGGCATTTGAGATGCAGCAGGTCGGAGAAGACCTGCAGGCGAGCAATTTTCCTGCCCCGGAGGAAAAAAGAAACAGACAGGTGACGCTGACCGACCTGCGGGATGAGGTCACAGGAGAGCTCGGAGAAGAATATTTTCCGGAGGCACCCATGTCACAGCAGGAGCTGGAGCGGCTGACCGGAATTTCCAAAGATATGTATGTGGAATATCTGGCAGAGAGGCGGATATCGGATGATGAAATTGACATGCTGCTGATCATCCATGCAAAAGAGGATTCCGTCGGAGCTATCGAGGCGGCTCTGGAAACATATCGTACAAAAATTTTGTCGGATAATGAAGAAGATCTGCGAAGACTTGGCAAAGCAGAGGCATCCCGTATGGAAACCGTAGAGGATTACATCTGCTTTGTTCTGCTTGGCGGTGATACGGCAGGGGTCGTATCGCAGGAAAAAGATGCGGTGACAGAGTATTGCCTTGAAAGGAACGAGAGGGCGATCCACGTGCTGGAACAGGCCATTTTGCAGTAATGTATGACCGATAGTCAGGCAAGAAACTCCTTGAGCAGAAGTTCCAGTTCTTCCGCCTCCGATCTGGAGAAAGCAGGAGCAGATTCTTTTGCGGTCTGAGGGGCAGCAGGTTGACTCTTGAGCTGCTGTATATCTTCAAGTGCCTGTTCCATCTGGTTGGAGAGATGATTTTCCAGATAGTCGATCAGATTGATCTGCAGGATCTTCTGCTTGCCCGGAATGTCGATCAGGGAAGCGAGGGAGAAATAAAAGTACAGTCCCAGAAAGCTGGTCAGATAAAAAGGAGCGATCTGTAAAAGGCTTTCCCCGGCTACAATGCTGAGACAGGCACCGATACCGGCAACCAGCACCGCAAGCAGGGTGAGCTGTCCGGCCAGATGCTTCAGGAAAGAGAGGGGAAATATGCCGAGCCGGATCTGGTTTAAAAACCTGTCCACAAATACGGGTACATTGGAAATGCCATCGTGAATCCTGCTGCAGCCGGAAAACTTTAGTTTAAGCTGTTGTAAGGATTTATTTTTGGTGGCGGACATGTTTTCCGTGTCTTTGATCAACCGGCAGTATATCACGCCCAGGGAGATCTGACATAGGATACTAAGAGAAAGAAGCGACAGAATGCCGATCATAAAGTTTTTATGCTGAAAAAATAGTGTCATCATAGGGATAACCTCCTTTATTTGTTTTATTGTGACAGGAAATTGCCATGTTCTATATGTGATTGTAATATAAAGTGCAAAAGATATGTTATTTTAGGCATCGACAAATTGCGGCACAGCAAAAATTGTGCTATAGTAAATTCCGTAGAAAAAGAGGGATTCGATGCAAAAATACGAAAAGCGGAGGAACGAAAAATGATCTATCATCCAAAGGGAGTCTGCTCCAGTGCAATTGATATCGATGTGGAGGACGGAGTTATCAGGTCTGTTTCTTTTACAGGGGGATGTAACGGCAACCTGCAGGGAATTTCCAGTCTGGTAAAGGGAATGAAGGTTGAGGATGCGATCAGCAAGCTCAGCGGCATTAAGTGCGGCTTTAAGAATACATCCTGCCCGGATCAGCTTGCACAGGCATTGAAGGAGATTGTAAATAATTAGGAGGCTTTGGCCATATGAGCAAGAAAATTGTACTTACAGGCGGAGGTACGGCCGGGCATGTGACGCCGAATATTGCGCTGCTGCCCAGACTGAAAGATCTTGATTATGAAGTCTTTTATATAGGCTCTTATGATGGAATTGAGAAGAAGCTGATAGAAGATTTTGACATACCATACTATGGAATCGCCACGGGCAAGTTCCGCAGGTACTTTGATCCCAAAAACTTCTCAGACCCTTTCCGTGTGATAAAGGGAATGAGAGAAGCCAGAAAATATCTGAAGGAGATAGCACCGGATGTGTTGTTTTCCAAGGGTGGATTTGTGAGTGTTCCCGTAGTGCGGGCAGCCGCCTCGTTGGGAATTCCCTGTATCATCCATGAATCGGATATGACGCCGGGGCTTGCCAACAAGCTGTGTATTCCGGTAGCGAAGAAGGTCTGTTGTAATTTCCCGGAGACGCTGGAAATGCTCCCCGCTAAGAAAGCGGTGCTGACCGGTTCCCCTATCCGGCAGGAGCTTTCACAGGGAGATAAGAAGGCAGCGTATGAGCTGTGTGGCTTTGATGACTCCAAACCGGTTATTATGGTGGTGGGAGGAAGCCTTGGCTCGGCAGCCATCAATCAGGCTGTACGGGATATTCTGCCGGAGCTTCTCAAGGATTTTCAGGTGGTACACCTGTGCGGCAAGGAGAAAGTCGACAATTTACTGCTCACAACAAAGGGCTACAAGCAGTTTGAATATATAAGATCGGAAATGAAGGACATTTTCGCCATGGCGGATATCGTCATTTCCAGAGCGGGTGCGAATGCGATCAGCGAGCTTTTGTCTTTGAAAAAGCCTAATATCCTGATCCCGCTTCCGGCTACCAGCAGCAGAGGAGACCAGATCCTGAATGCGAAGTCCTTTGAATCACAGGGCTTCAGCGTCGTGATCGATGAGGATGATCTCACGAAGAAGCTTCTTCTGGAGAAGATACAGGAATTGTACTTTAACAGGGCAAGCTACGTGAAGGCCATGAGCCAGAGCGGTCAGCGTGATTCGATCAGCACGATCACGAACCTGATCGAAGAGGCAGCAGCGGAAAAGAAGCATTCTTGAAAAACCGCAGATACAATGATACACTAATAAACAGGGTTTAAGGCATTGCCAAATGCTTAAGAAAGGTAAAGGAGAAAAATATGAGCAAAGTTACATTTGACTATTCCAAAGCGGCTCCCTTTGTAAAGGATAACGAAGTAGAGTCCATGAAAAAGCTTGCACTGGATGCAAAAGAGCTTCTGGTAAGCAAGAAAGGTGCTGGAAATGATTTCCTTGGATGGATCGATCTTCCGGTAGACTATGATAAGGAAGAGTTTGCAAGAATCAAGAAGGCGGCAGCTAAGATTCAGAGCGATTCCGAGGTACTTCTGGTAATCGGTATCGGCGGTTCCTATCTTGGAGCAAGGGCAGCGATCGAATTCCTTCGCCATAGCTTCTACAATATAGTAGACAAATCAATCCGTAAGACTCCTGAAATTTATTTTGTAGGAAATTCTATCAGCTCTACTTATATCAAACACCTGATCGATGTAATCGGCGACAGAGATTTCTCCATCAACATGATCTCCAAGTCCGGAACAACAACAGAACCTGCTATTGCATTCCGTGTATTTAAAGAAATGGCAGAAAAGAAATATGGTAAAGAAGGCGCAGCAAAGAGAATCTACGCTACCACAGATAAGGCAAAGGGATCTCTTAAGAACCTGGCTACTGAGGAAGGTTATGAAAGCTTTGTAGTACCGGATGATGTAGGAGGACGTTTCTCTGTTCTTACCGCAGTTGGTCTTCTTCCGATCGCTGTATCCGGAGCAGATATTGATAAATTGATGGAAGGTGCTGCAGAGGGCAGAAAGATGGCTCTTGAAGCTTCCTTTGAGGATAATGATGCACTGAAATATGCAGCGCTTCGTAATATTTTATTAAGAAAAGGCAAACAGATTGAAATTCTTGCAAACTACGAGCCGAGTGTTCACTATGTATCTGAATGGTGGAAACAGCTTTACGGCGAGTCCGAAGGAAAGGATCAGAAGGGTATTTTCCCGGCAAGCGTTGATCTGACAACAGATCTGCACTCCATGGGACAGTTCATTCAGGATGGTTCCAGAAACCTGTTCGAGACAGTTATCAACATTGAGACCAGCAGAGAAGAGATCATCATCGGAGAAGAGCCGGTAGATCTGGACGGCCTTAACTATCTGGCAGGAAAGACTGTTGATTTCGTAAATAAGAGCGCTATGAACGGTACAGTTCTGGCACATACAGACGGTCAGGTTCCGAACTTTATGATCAAGGTTCCTGAGGTTAATGAATTTTATCTGGGCGAGCTGTTCTACTTCTTCGAGTTTGCCTGCGGTGTGAGTGGTTATATTCTCGGGGTAAATCCTTTCAACCAGCCTGGTGTGGAAAGCTACAAGAAGAATATGTTCGCACTTCTTGGTAAGCCGGGATATGAAGCTCAGAGAGAAGAGCTTCTGAAAAGACTTTAAGATCATCAAATTTGTGCGGCTTTTCGGAGCCGTACAATAAGATAAATTAAAAAAACTCTTGACGAAAAGGTTAGCTAGTGCTAACCTTTATCTGTAATCAGAGGTTAGGTATTTCTAACTATAGAAAGAGGGAGATGATGTGATGCCGTTGACATTCGCAAAAGAGGGAGAAGTCAATTCAATCAAAAAAGTAGGCGGCAAAGAGGAGACCAGATTGTTCCTTGAGAAGCTTGGTTTCGTAACTGGCGCCAATGTAACAGTTGTTTCATCAATCGATGGCAATCTGATCGTCAACATAAAAGACTCCAGGATTGCAGTCGGTAAAGATATGGCCGGACACATTATGGTATAAAAAAGGTTCGCCGTAAGACGACCTTTTTTAGTAACTTACAGTAAGTTGGAACTAACATCTGTCGTTGCACAGATGCGCAACCGTACAGATGAGCAATAGGAGGATAGAAAAAGAAGCATGAAAACATTAAAAGAAGTTGCAGTCGGCCAGACAGTAAAGGTTAAGAAGCTGTCCGGTGAAGGCCCCGTCAAGAGACGTATCATGGATATGGGCATCACAAAGGGTGTTGATGTTTATGTCCGCAAGGTAGCACCTCTCGGTGATCCAGTCGAGGTTACTGTCAGAGGATATGAGCTGTCACTGCGTAAAGCAGATGCAGAAATGATTGAAGTGGAATAGAAAGGAAAGGTAAAAGATGTCTGTTAAAATTGCACTCGCAGGTAACCCTAACTGCGGTAAAACGACTCTGTTTAACGCATTGACAGGTGCAAACCAGTTCGTTGGTAACTGGCCGGGCGTTACAGTAGAGAAAAAAGAGGGTAAATGGAAGGGGAACAAAGATGTTATCATCATGGATCTCCCGGGTATCTATTCTTTGTCTCCGTACACACTGGAGGAAGTTGTAGCCAGAAATTATCTGATCAATGACAGACCGGATGTTATCCTGAACATCGTAGATGGTACAAATATCGAAAGAAACCTGTATCTTTCTACACAGCTCATGGAGCTGGGAATCCCGGTTGTTATGGCAGTTAACATGATCGACCTTGTAAACAAGAGCGGTGATAAGATTTCTTTAGAGAAGCTTAGCGAGAAGCTGGGTTGTGAAGTAGTAGAAATTTCCGCCCTCAAGGGAACAGGTGTTGAGGCAGCTGCCAAAAAGGCAGTCGCACTTGCAGGAAGCAAGGTGCAGGGTGCGGTACACAAGTTCGATGAGAAGGTTGAGGCAGCGATCGAATCTGTTGAAGCAAAACTCAGCGCTGTACCGGAAGAGCAGAGAAGATTCTTTGCTATTAAACTTCTGGAAAGAGATTCCAAGATCAATGAGCAGATGAAGACAGTTCCGAATGTTGATGCAGAGATCAAGGAACTTGAGAAAGCATTTGATGATGATACAGAGAGTATTATCACAAATGAGAGATATGTTTACATTTCTTCTATTATTAAAGATTGTGTTGCAAAGAACAAAGCAAGAACAATGACAACTTCTGATAAGATCGACCGTGTGGTAACCAACAGATGGGCAGCCCTTCCGATCTTTGCAGCAGTTATGTTTGTTGTATATTATGTATCTGTCACAACCGTAGGTGGTTTCCTGACAGACTGGACCAACGATGTATTGTTCGGAGATATCATTCCTCCGGCAATTGAAAGTCTTCTGGTATCTTTGAACTGTGCAGACTGGCTTCAGGGATTGATCCTTGACGGTATTGTAGCCGGTGTTGGTGCCGTTCTTGGTTTCGTACCGCAGATGCTTGTGTTGTTTATCTTCCTTGCATTCTTAGAGTCCTGCGGATACATGGCAAGAATTGCATTTATCATGGATCGTGTATTCCGTAAGTTTGGTCTTTCCGGAAAATCCTTCATCCCGATGCTGATCGGTTCCGGATGTGGTGTTCCGGGTGTTATGGCATCCCGTACGATCGAGAATGACAGAGACCGTAAGATGACCATTATGACAACGACCTTTATTCCCTGTGGTGCAAAGCTTCCTATTATTGCATTGATCGCAGGTGCGTTCTTTGATAACTCCGGACTGGTTTCCTGGGGTGCATGGCTTGTCGGCATCGCAGCAATCATCTGCTCCGGTATCATTCTGAAAAAGACAAAGATGTTTGCGGGAGAGCCTGCTCCGTTCGTTATGGAGCTTCCGGCTTACCACTGGCCTACAGTAGGGGCTGTACTTAGAAGCATGTGGGAGCGTGGCTGGTCCTTCATCAAGAAGGCCGGTACCATCATCCTTCTTTCCACCATTGTTCTCTGGTTCCTGATGAGCTTTGGCTGGGCTGATGGCGGCTTTGGCATGGTTGAAGAGCTGAATGACAGTATCCTGTCCAAGATCGGTAGTGCGATCGCATGGATCTTTACTCCTCTTGGATGGACACAGATGGGCGAAGGCTGGAAGATGGCAGTGGCTGCCGTTACCGGTTTGATCGCAAAGGAAAACGTTGTAGCAACCTTCGGTATGCTTTATGGTTTCGCAGAAGTTGCAGAAGATGGTGCAGAAGTATGGGGCAACCTGGCAGCAGCCATGACTCCTGTAGCAGCATTCGGTTATCTGGCATTTAACCTTCTGTGTGCTCCTTGTTTCGCAGCTATGGGTGCGATCAAGAGAGAGATGAACAATACAAAATGGTTCTGGTTTGCCATCGGTTATCAGTGTGGCCTTGCCTATGTTGTTGCACTTTGCATTTACCAGCTTGGAACCCTGTTCACAGGCGGTGGATTTGGTATCGGTACAGTAGTAGCAATCCTTCTGGTAATTGGTTTCCTGTATCTGTTATTCAGACCTTACAAGGAAGCGACAGAGCTCAAGGTAGATACCAAGAAGGTTGTAAGAAATTAAGGTATAAAAGTGTATAAAGATTGGAGTTGATAGAATGGGAACAGCAATAGTTCTGGTGATCGTAGCCGGCATCGTCGGACTTTCGATCCGCAGTATGGTGAAGGATAAAAAGGCAGGGAAATCGCTACAGTGTGGCGGCGACTGCAGTAAGTGTCACGGCTGCCATTAATCTGTATTTCCTGACAGATAAAACTCCATAAGAGAAAGCTGAGGGCGCAGATCCAAAGAGGGTCTGTGCCCTTTCCATTCAGGTATGCAAAATAATATTTGCAGTTCGATAATGCCTATGTTACGATAGGAACAACAGACTGGGATAATAGCGATACGGCATCAAATAGTAAGACGAGGAGATAATGCAGATGAAGATCGTAGTTACAGAAAGAAACAGTGTTGGACTGGATATTGATGTTTCCTGTATTGAAAAATATGGTGAGGTGACGTATTATCCAAATACCACGGCAGACAATACGGCAGAGAGAGTGAAGGATGCCGATATCATTATTGCCAACAAGGCACCGCTCAATGAAAGTACCCTCAAGGATGCGCCGAATGTCAAGCTGATCTGCCTGTTTGCGACAGGCTTCGACAATGTGGATATTTCTTACTGTAAAAGCCGAGGGATCAAGGTTGCCAATGTGGTAAATTATTGTACGTCAGCGGTAGCACAGCATACAGCTCTTCTGGCGCTCGCTCTGATGGAGAAGCTGGCTTTCTATGATGATTATGTGAAATCAGGTACCTACAGCGCACAGGATCGTTTTTCCAATTTTGACAGACCGTTTTCAGAACTGGAAGGAAAGACCTGGGGAATTGTGGGTATGGGAACCATCGGCCACAAAGTAGCAGCACTTGCGGAAACCTTTGGCTGTAAGGTGATTTTCTATTCTGCATCCGGCAAAAGTACCTGTACGGATTATCCGAAGGTAGATTTTGATACGTTGCTGGCAGAGTCCGATATTTTGTCTCTGCACTGCCCGCTCAGCGACCGTACAAAGTATCTGATGGACAAGAAGGCATTTGCCAGAATGAAAAAGACAGCGATACTGATCAATGTAGCGCGTGGTCCGGTTGTCAATACACAGGATCTGTATGAGGCATTGAACAATGGAGAGATAGCGGCAGCAGGTCTCGATGTGCTGGAGAAGGAGCCGATGGAGATGACGAATCCTCTCGGAGAGATCAAGGACAGCACAAAGCTGATCATTACGCCACATATGTCCTGGGCAAGTACTGAGGCCAGAACGAGAGTGGTAAGCGAGGTGTGCAGGAATATAGAAGCGTTTCTCAATAAAGAGGACAGAAATATAGTAAATTAGATATGCGCAGAGAGCCTGCGCGGAAAAGAGGTTTATGATGGACAAAATAGCAAGCTTTACGATCGATCACATTAAGTTACAGCCAGGAGTATATGTGTCAAGAAAGGACAAGATCGGGGCAGAAACGATCACAACCTTTGATCTTCGTATGACCAGCCCGAATGAGGAGCCGGTTATGAACACCGCAGAGATGCACACGATAGAACATCTTGCTGCAACCTTCCTCCGGAACCACAAGGACTATAAGGACAAGACTGTGTACTTTGGACCGATGGGCTGCCGTACAGGTTTTTATCTGCTTCTGGCCGGCGATTATGCGTCTAAGGATATTGTACCTTTGATGATCGAGATGTATGAATTTATCCGTGATTACAAGGGAGAAGTACCGGGAGCATCGCCGAAGGACTGCGGCAATTATCTGGATATGAACCTTTCTATGGCAAACTATCTTGCAGCAAAATATCTGGATAACGTGCTCTACCATATTGATGAGAGCCGCCTGATCTATCCGGAATAAAAGAATACAGTGTGCAATAAAACACAGAAACGAGGAATACAGTGAATAAAATTGCAATTATTGGAGCAATGGAGCTCGAAGTAGAGCAGCTTAAACAGGAGATGAAACAACAACGCGTTGTAAAAAAAGCGGGTATGGAGTTTCATGAGGGAACCTTAAACGGAAAGTCCGTTGTGATCGTGCGCTGCGGCGTTGGAAAGGTCAATGCGGGGCTCTGTGTGCAGATTCTCGCAGATGAATTTCAGGTGACACATATTATCAATACCGGTGTGGCAGGATCACTCAATGCGGCATTGGATATCGGCGATATTCTGGTTTCGAAGGATGCACTGTATCACGATGTGGATGCAACGATCTTCGGTTATAAGCCGGGGGAAGTTCCGCAGCTTGGAATACGGGAGTTTAAGGCAGACCCGGATATGGTGAAAGCAGCTGTGACAGCCTGCGGTGAAGTCAATCCCGATATCTGTGTGAAGACCGGAAGAGTTGTCAGCGGAGACCAGTTTATCTCCAGCAAGGATGTGAAGGAAAGACTCATCAAAGAATTTGCCGGAGACTGTGCAGAGATGGAGGGGGCAGCGATCGCACACAGTGCTTATCTGAATGAGATCCCGTTTGTTATCATCCGTGCAATCTCTGACAAGGCAGATGACAGTGCCCAGGTGGATTATCCGGTATTTGAGAGAGAGGCTGCCAGACATTCGGCAAGACTCGTAGAGAAAATGGTAACACTTTTATAGAAGATATGTGATAAAATATAATTATTCAAAGGCGTGTAAATTTGTTTTTGATTATCTGCATGGAAATGAAAACAGAAGGATAAATTTACAGGATAAAAGGGGGTATAGAGATGCTGGCTACGTTAGTACCTTTTTTTGACAAGGATATGAAGGTATGTGCCTATTCCTTATTTTCGCAGAAGAACAATTATCTGTTGAATCCATCGCTGCAGGGGTCAGCGATGAACGACGGTGCCGTGAGCGTTACCGGATTGGAGATCATACAGAATATCGGGATTGATACCTTATCTCCCGGTACGGATGTATTTGTTCCGGTAGGACCGATTGCGGTCTTTTCTGATATTGAGAACCAGACAGACCCGATGAATGGGCGGATGGTGCTTCTGTTTGACAATAAGATCCAGAATGATGAGAAATATCAGAACCGTCTGAAGGAGTTAAAGCAGAAGGGTTACAAGCTTGCGATCCGTAAGCTGCCGGTACAGGAATTTGAACAGAATAAAGAGATTCTTGCACTGATGGACTACATTATTCTGGACTGCAAGAGAGTGGATGTGACCAAAGCCAAGATTTATTTCGGTCATTGCTTCCCGAATATCAAAATCTGCGTAGGTAATATCGATAATCAGGAGATCTTTGATTCTCTGAAAGAGGATGAAAGCTTTCCGCTTTTTGAAGGAAAGTTCTACCGTCTTCCTGTTACGAAGGGAGAGACGGAGATTGCACCTTTGAAAGTAAATTATATGCAGCTCATGAATATTGTGAACAATGAGGATTTTGAACTTACCAAGGCAGCAGATATCATTGGCCGTGACACGGCACTGGTGGTAGAGCTTCTGAAGGTGGTAAACCGCATTGCGATCAATTCTGAGGTAACGTCTATCCGCCATGCCGCAGCGATTCTGGGACAGAAAGAACTGAAACGGTGGATCAATACGGTCATTACCAAAGAGCTTTGTGCAGACAGACCGAACGAGATTGCAAGACTGTCGATGCTCCGCGCTAAATTTGCGGAATGTCTTGCACCTTATTATGGACTGCAGATGAAGGAGTCAGAGCTGTTCCTGATGGGTCTGTTCTCAATTATCGATATTATATTGAACCTTCCTATGGAGGAGGCTCTCAAAAAAGTAAACGTATCCAAAGAGATTACCGATGCACTCCTGTATCACAAGGGAGATCTGGCGAAGGTATATGATCTGATGCTCAGCTATGAAAATGCTGACTGGCAGGAAGTATTCCGCAGACTGATCGTGGATAATATTAAAGAGGAGTCGGTTTACGGTGCGTACACAGAAGCGGTACGCTGGTATAAGGATATGTTTTTCTAAAATGGAGTGAATTATGGAAAAACAAAATGGTGAGAAGTCCTATCGTTCCGGAGAACTGATAAGGCGATTTTTACCGTATTATAAAAAGTATTGGAAGATCGTGGCCATGGATCTGTTTTGTGCGGGACTTACCACAATCTGTGAGCTGGTTCTTCCAATGATCATCCGGTATATCACGAATACCGGGATGAACGATCTGGCTTCCCTGACAGTGGAAACGATCCTCAAATTAGGAGGACTGTATCTTTGTCTGAGGATCGTGGATACTATGGCCAATTTCTACATGGCTTATACGGGCCATGTGATGGGAACAAAGATCGAGACCGATATGCGAAGAGACGCTTACGCGCATCTTCAGAGACTTTCAGATACCTATTATAACAATACAAAGGTTGGACAGATCATGGGAAGAATTACCAATGATCTGTTTGACGTTACAGAGTTCTCCCATCACTGTCCGGAGGAATTCTTTATCGCCGGTGTGAAAATAATAATTTCGTTCGTGATCCTCGGCAATATCAGTCTGGGACTTACACTGATCATCTTCGCTGTGGTTCCGGTTATGGCAATTACCTGTACCGTCATCAATCTGCGTATGCGGGAGGCTTTTCGTAAGCAGAGAGTGCAGATCGGAGAGCTGAATGCCCGTATAGAGGACAGTCTTCTGGGGCAGAAAGTCGTCAAGGCGTTTACGAACGAAGAGAAGGAAAAGCAGAAGTTCGAGGAAGACAACGGAAAATTCTATCGGTTGAAGAAAGAGACCTACCGTTTTATGGCAGCCTTTCAGACGACGACAAGAGCTTTTGACGGAGTGATGTATCTGGTTCTTCTGGTAGCAGGTGGAATCTTTATGATAAAAGGCAGGATCGAGCCGGGTGATCTGGTCGCTTATGTTATGTATGTGACAACGCTGATCGCCACGATCCGCAGGATCATAGAGTTTGCGGAGCAGTTCCAGAGAGGCATGACGGGAATCGAACGTTTTGTACAGATCATGGATAGTGAGATTGAGATTTTTGATGAGCCGGATGCGGTTGCATGTGAGAATCCCAGGGGAAATATTTCGTTCCGGAATGTGAGCTTTGCCTACCCGGATGACCACAATGTAGTGTTCAGACATCTGAATCTGGACATTCATGCAGGAGAGAAAATAGCAATTGTAGGCCCTTCCGGTGGTGGAAAGACGACGCTGTGTAATCTGATCCCACGGTTTTATGATATCGACGAAGGCGAGATTCTTCTGGATGGAAACAATATTCAGAAGTATACCCTGAAAAGCCTGCGGCAGAATATAGGAATGGTGCAGCAGGATGTATATCTGTTTTCCGGTACGGTGTATGAAAACATTGCATATGGAAAAGAGACGGCGAGCCGCGAGGAAGTGACCGAGGCGGCAAAGCGCGCCGGGGCACATGACTTTATTATGGCGTTGAAGGACGGGTATGATACTTATGTGGGAGAGCGGGGCGTGAAGCTGTCCGGAGGACAGAAGCAGCGGATCAGCATCGCGAGAGTCTTTCTGAAGAATCCTCCAATCCTGATCATGGATGAGGCAACCTCCGCGCTGGACAATGAAAGTGAATTCCAGGTTGCGAAGTCATTAGAGGAGCTTGCAAAGGGACGTACGACGATCACCATTGCACACAGACTTTCCAGTATCCGCAATTCCGATCGTATTCTGGTTCTGACAGAGGAGGGGATCGTGGAGGAAGGCAATCATGAGAACCTTCTTGCACTTGGAGGAATTTACCACCACTTCTATGTGACGGCCAACGAATTGAAGTAGTAATACCTGCGCATTTTTCACAAAGAAATCTGACCAATCATTAGAAAAACGACGAAAAAATTTTTCCCTCCGAAAATTGCTTACCTGATAAATTCTCAAATGATAAAATAAAACAGGAGAGAACAGGCAAAAGCGATGCACCGGAGGGATTATGTTTGAAAAAGAAGAATTGATTATGTGCGGCGGGCATGGGGTCTGCCGTGTAGTCGATATTGTGGGAAACCCGATTGATTGGTAGAAATTATTAAAACACTGTATCTTCGGAAGCAAAGCCGTATACAGGATGGCAAAAAAGTATTATCCTCAGATGAACAGTATCTGAGGAAAGCGGAGGAACTGCTTTACAGTGAGATGTCACTTGCGCTTTCCATACCAAAGGAAAAGGCTGCACAGTACATCACAGAGGCAGTAGAAAAACAGAGCGTATAAGAATTAAGGGCATTTATCTTCGGGTAAATGCCTTTTATGATGTTTTTGACAAGTAAACAGGCTCTGTGCTAAAATACTCCCGAGTTTCGTGACTGTGCATAATTGACACAAAGCAGACATTGCTCAGAATGGAGATTATTATGGAATTATGGATTGATGTGATTATAGACAGTGCAATAGACAGTGTCAGGCTTCTGCCGTTTCTTTTCGTGACCTATCTGATTATGGAATATCTGGAGCATAAGACCGGAGGAAAGATGCAGGAGATGGTGAAGAAGGCCGGGAAAGCAGGGCCTGTGATCGGCAGTATTCTGGGAGTGTTCCCACAGTGTGGATTTTCTGCGGCGGCTTCAAACCTGTATGCCGGAAGGATCATTACGCTGGGAACATTGTTTTCCATCTACCTGTCCACCTCAGATGAGATGCTTCCTATTATGATTTCGGAAAAGGTAGCGTTTCCGATGATTGCAAGGGTACTGCTTGTTAAGATCGTAGTGGGAATGCTGGCAGGCTTTGCGATAGATCTTCTCAGACACAAGAAGCAGGAGATGCAGATTGAGCATCTTTGTGAGCAGCATCACTGTCACTGTGAACGGGGAATCTGGAAGTCAGCCCTGCACCACACAGTTGAGATATTTGCCTATATTTTTGTGATTTCACTGGTGCTGAATCTGATCATCGGATATGTGGGAGAGGATGTACTGGGAAGTCTGCTTCTGAACCGTCCGGTAGTTGGAGTGCTGGCAGCAGGTCTCGTCGGATTGATTCCGAACTGTGCCGCATCTGTGGTAATCACGCAGCTCTATCTCAGCGGAGTGCTTGGGGCCGGTGCGATGATGGCAGGACTTTTGTCCGGCAGCGGGGTAGGTATCCTGGTGCTCTTGCGGGTGAATGATGACAGGAGAGAGAATTCCCGCATTATTGCCTTATTATACGCGATTGCGGTTGTGACGGGAATTGTGCTGGAACTGCTGGGAGTTACATTTTAGAAGGAGTACTACAGATGGAAAAAAACTATAATAAGACCGTGACGGCCTGCTTTGTGGGGTATATTGTGCAGGCGATCGTCAATAATTTCGTACCACTGTTGTTTTTGACATTTCACAGCAGCTATGGGATTCCTATGACAAAGATTACGTTGCTGATCACCTTTAATTTTGGTTTGCAGCTTCTGGTGGATCTGTTGTCTGTGTCGTTTGTAGATCGTATCGGCTACCGTGTATCCATGATTCTGGCACATGTCTGTGCGGCAGTCGGCTTTATCCTGCTTACGATTCTTGCGGATATGACAAGTGATCCATTTATCGGGCTTTTGATAGCGGTTACCATTTATGCAATAGGCGGAGGACTTCTGGAGGTGCTTGTAAGCCCGGTGGTAGAAGCCTGCCCGACCGACAATAAAGAGAAAGCGATGAGCCTGCTTCACTCCTTTTATTGCTGGGGCCATGTGGGTGTGGTTCTGTTATCCACATTGTTCTTTCAGATTTTTGGAATTGAGAACTGGAAGATCATGGCCGTTTTGTGGGCAATCGTTCCGATAGCAAATGCGATTGTGTTTACGAAGGTTCCAATAGCGACTCTTCTGGAAGAAGGAGAGACGGGAATGTCCATAAAGGAGCTTTGCGGGCAGAAACTTTTCTGGGTGTTAATGCTGATGATGGTATGCGCCGGGGCCAGTGAGCAGGCGGTGAGCCAGTGGGCATCAACCTTTGCGGAATCGGGACTTGGTGTGAGTAAGGCGATAGGAGATCTTGCAGGTCCGATGTTCTTTGCGATTATGATGGGAAGTGCAAGAGCCTTTTATGGAAAATACGGGGACAAGATAGACCTTGACAGGTTTATGCTCGGAAGCTGTCTGCTCTGTGTAGTGTCCTACCTTTGTATTTCCTTGATCCCAAATGCGGTAGTAGGACTTCTGGGGTGTGGTCTGTGTGGGTTGTCTGTTGGAATTATGTGGCCGGGAACCTTCAGCAAGGCATCTGCATCTCTTACAAGAGGGGGAACAGCACTGTTTGCACTTCTGGCACTGGCCGGTGATGTGGGATGTTCAGGTGGCCCGACACTGGTTGGAATGGTGTCAGGAGTCTTGAACGATAATCTCAAGATGGGTATTCTGGCAGGAATCGTATTCCCGATTCTCCTGTTCGCCGGAATTATATTGTGCAGCAAATTAAAGAAATCATTACAGTAATGTGACGGGTTTTCCGGCAGTCGGTTTTACCACGGGAAGATCCGGGAAACGTTCATCAAGGACTTTTTTCAGAGGCCGCGTATCGATTTGTGAGGACACAGGAGGAAAAGCATCATCAAAGTGATCCAGCAGAACGGTTTGCGGTTGTATTTTTTCCAAAATAGAAATCGTCGGTGTGACCAGATCGCTGGCACCCTGGTAGGGAAGAACCAACATATCCACGTATTTTGGGTATTCCACGTCAGGATTGAGAGCAAGGCTGCCGAGGACAAGGATAACCTTTCCACCGGCTTCAATCCGGTAGACCAGAGTTTCCTGCTTTTCCTGATACCGGAGGTGGTTTACGCCGAGAAAGAGCAGATTTTTGAAGTAACGTACAACACGTGTGCTGAAAAGAGTCTGCCCGATCAGCTTCTTGTCAAAGATGATATGCTTTCCGGGAAGCACCTGTACCCGGATCTTGCCAAAAACAAGCTCGTCGCCGGGACGGATCATGACGATCTGACTGCCATCAACGCCCTTTCGCTCTAACAGCGAGGCCGGAGTGGCAGAGCAGTAGACTGTCGCGTCGGAGTTCTGCATGATCTTAGGCACGCTGTGGAGATGATCGATATGGCCATGCGTGATCAATATGGAATCTTCCTCTATGTAAGAAAGCAGAGAGGGATGATTTCTGGCTCCCTTCAAGGGAAGAAAAGGATCGATCAAGAGGCGATCCTTTTCATATTCTAATAATAAAGAGGCGGTTCCGTACCAGGTAATCTTCATGTTAATCCTCATTTCTCACACTAGTCTTTATTTACAAAAAAAGAACCATCCCCAGAGCTCAGTGTCTCCAAAAACAGTTCCTTGTAGTGCGCGATCAGGGGCTCGAACCCTGGACACCCTGATTAAGAGTCAGGTGCTCTACCAACTGAGCTAATCGCGCTTGTCCATTGATTGACTTGTTTCGCAAGCAAGTGTTATTATAGTATATAGTTTTTAGAAATGCAAGTATTTTTTAAAAATTTTTTTATTTTTTGAAAATATTTTTTATAATATCAAAAAAAGTCCGCTGTTTTGCGGTTGTTTCCCTCTCAAAGATGTGGCAAGATAGAAGGGGTCGAAAGCGGGAATGGGATAGAAGGCCGTCATGCGCAAAAAGCGTGCGCAGAAATGAGGAAGAAATATGATTTTTGAAAGTCATGCACATTATGATGATGAAGCCTTTGACGAAGACCGGGAGGCGCTTCTGGGTTCGTTGCAAGAACATGGGATCGGAACGGTAATCAATGTGGGAGCCAGTCTTGCAAGCTGCCGCAGCACCATGGAGCTGGCAGGGAAGTACCCTTTTATCTATGCGGCGATCGGAGTGCATCCAAGTGATACTGCGGAGCTGACAGAGGAGAGTATCGTGTGGATGGAGGAACTGTGCAGGAATCCAAAGGTAGTTGCCGTAGGAGAGATTGGGCTGGACTATCACTGGCCGGACCCATCCGGAGATATACAGAAGAGATGGTTTGTGGAGCAGCTGGGGATGGCGCGGAGAATGCACTTGCCTGTGATCATTCACTCCCGTGAGGCTGCGAAGGACACTCTGGATATTATGCAGGGGGAGAAGGCCGAAGAAATCGGCGGCGTGATCCATTGTTACTCTTACACAAAGGAGATGGCAAGAGAATATCTGCAAATGGGATTTTACTTCGGAATCGGCGGTGTGATCACATTCAAAAATTCGAGAAAGCTGCGGGAAGCGGTGGAATATATCCCGGTCGACCGGATTTTGCTGGAAACGGACAGCCCGTATCTTTCACCGGAACCCTATCGCGGAAAGCGAAATTCATCCCTGCATCTCCCCTATGTGGCAGAAGCAATCGCACAGATCAAGGGTATGACCGCGCAGGAGATTATCACAATAACAGAGAACAATGCGAAGGCCCTGTTTGGCCTTCAGGGAGAGGAATAGCTATGGCATCGCTGGGAAGCGGAAAAAATACAGCGGAAATCATTCAAAAATACCAGTTTAATTTCCAAAAGAAGTTCGGGCAGAACTTTCTGATAGACAGCAATATTCTGAATAAGATCGTGCAGTCTGCCGAGGTGACAAAGGAGGACTGTGTGTTGGAGATCGGACCTGGAATCGGTACCATGACACAGTATCTGGCAGAGGCGGCAAGAGAGGTTGTTGCCGTGGAGATCGATAAGAATCTGATCCCGATTCTGAAGGACACCCTTTCGGCATACGATAATGTAACGGTCATCAACGAGGATATCCTCAAGGTCGACCTGAATCAGATCGTACAGGACAAAAACGGGGGAAGGCCCATCAAGGTTGTGGCGAATCTTCCCTACTATATTACGACACCGATTATTATGGGACTGTTTGAAAACCATGTGCCCCTCAAGAGCATCACGATCATGGTACAGAAGGAAGTGGCAGACCGTATGCAGGTTGGCCCCGGAACGAAGGACTATGGAGCACTTTCTCTGGCGGTACAGTATTATGCAAAACCTGAGATTATCACAAGAGTTCCCGCATCCTGCTTTATGCCAAGGCCGAATGTGGACAGCACCGTCATCAGACTGGAGCGGTATGAGGAGCCTCCGGTTTCCGTGAAGGATGAAAAATATCTCTTTGCGGTGATCAGGGCATCCTTTAACCAGAGACGGAAGACGCTCGCAAACGGGCTCACAAATGCCGGAAATCTGGGCGTAAACAGACAGCTTGTAGAGGAGGCACTGACTCAGATGGGACTGTCTGCGACTGTGCGGGGCGAGGCGTTGACACTCTCGCAATTTGCCGAGCTGAGCAATTATCTGGTAGGCAAAATCTGTTTACATCGATAAGTAGCTATGGTAAACTAAGACAGTGAAAATAGGGATACTGTGCAGAATGAGGTGAGCACCTTGGATAAGTATGAGTACAAAGTACGTTCCGAAGAAATCAGAACATTGGTCGCTGAGGGAGAATATGCCGAAGCGGTTAAAATAGCAGATACAATTGACTGGCGCAGAGTCAGAAGCGTCATGATGCTGTGTATGATCAGCGATTTGTACAAGATTAACAGAAGATATCAGGAGAGTAAGGATATCCTGTTGCTTGCTTATGAGAAGCATCCGACAGGGAGATTGATCGTATATTCCTTATGTGAGCTTTCGATAAAGCTGGGTGAATATGTACAGGCGATGGCCTACTATAACGAATTTTCCCAGATTGCGCCGAAGGATACCGGCAGATACATATTACTGTATCGTCTGTACGAAGCGCAGGATGTAAGTCTTGAAGAGAGAATTGCCGTTCTTGAGGAGTTTAAGAAGCGTGATTATCGCGAAAAGTGGGCCTATGAGCTTGCTTATCTGTATCACAGGATCGGACTCACCACAAAGTGTGTGGAAGAGTGTGATGAAATGTTCCTGTGGTTTGGAGAAGGACGTTATGTGGTCAAGGCGCTGGAATTAAAGGCATTGCATGAGCCGCTCAGCGCAGATCAGCAGGCGAAGTATGATATGTGGATTCAGGAGCGTGACGGTGAAGAGGTAGAACCGGAGCAGGATTCGGATGTGATCGCAGCCGGTACGGAGACGGAGGAACTGGCTCTGTACGATGAGAATACAGGAAAGGTATCTGATCAGACACAGGTTGCAGGAGAGATTCCTCATACCTTTGCCAAAGAGGAAGAAAAGCCTCTTTCGATTGAAGACATGCCTACCACGGAGCTTCCGGAGATCCGGACAGTTGACGTAGGACAATATAATACGATTAATCTGCAGGCTGAGCTGGCAGATCATGTGATGGAAGTTCTCGGTGGAGAAGATCAGGCAGAGGAAGAACCGGTTGAAACAGAGCCGGTAGCGGCACCGCTGTTTCAGGATACCGATGAGATGCAGGAGATCAAGGTAAATCCTATTCCATTCCCTGCAAGGGCAGAAGAAATACAGGAAGAGCCAATAGTGGTGCCTGTAGAAGCAGAGGAAGTACAGGAAGAGCCCATAGTGGCATCTGTAGAAGCAGAAGAGGTACAGGAAGAGCCCATAGTGGCATCTGTAGAAGCAGAAGAGGCACAGGAAGAGCCCATAGTGGCACCTGTAGAAGCGGAAGAAGTACAGGAAGAGCCGATCCCGGTACCTGTAGCTGTAAAGACAGAACCAATACAGGAAAAGCCGATCCCGGAGCCTGTAAAGATACAGCCGGCGCAGACAGAAACTGTTCCGGAACCTGCACCGGAACCCGTAGCGGCAGAACCGGTGCAGCAAGAAGTTCTGACACCTCTCAATGCAAGTCCTTCACCGTATGATAATATTCTGTCACAGGAATATGACGGGCAGATTAGTCTGGTAGTTCCGGATGCAGAACGCATTGAGAAGCAGATTACCGGACAGCTCAGCATTGATGATATTATGGCTGAGTGGGAGCAGATGAAGAAAACCAACGCACAGAAGCGTATGGAGGATGTGAGCAGACATGTCTGGGGACGGACGCAGGATTTATTTGAGAAATTTGATGAAGAGACCAAGAACGATCTGCTGGCACAGTTAGAGAAGGCGTTTGTTGACGCCATCCGTAAGGAGGCAGGAAAATCCGGAATCAAAGAAGTGATACTGCCAGACGATATCGATGTGAAGGAAGAGAAGCCGGCACAAAACGAGGAAGAGATTTCTGCACAGCCACAGGACCCAGTCTCCGGGGACGACACCGTAGAGGAACTGGAGGAGATCGAGGAGACAACCGCCGAGGAGATATCCGAGCCAGAGCAGCAGCCGGAAGAGCAGATTCCGGAACAGGAAGAGACTCCGAAAGAAGAGCCGGTTCCGGAGGAAGAAAAGGAGACCTCTGTACCGGAGGCAAAGGAGACAAAGCCAAAGAAGAAGTCGCAGAAGCATTCCGAGAAAAAGGTACCAAAAGAACCGGTTGCGGAAAAAGAACCGGAAGAAACAGAGGCACCTCAAAATGCGCAGGAGAGAGAGCTGACCGAAGAAGAGAAAGAAATTTTCGGAAAGTTTGTACATCACCGCAAGTCGAGACAGCAGCTTGTACATGCACTTGACAATATGAGCCTTGCATCCTGCACCGGAAATATTCTGGTTACGGGAGAGGAAGAGGATTCGATCCTCGCACTGGCAAAGGGACTGATCCGTGAGATGCAGATGAACGACGGTAATTTCTCCGGTAAGGTGGCGAAGATTTCCGGAAGTTCACTGAATAAGAAAAATGTAGAGGAAACGTTTGCGAGACTTGACAACGGGGCGCTTATCATTGAGAAAGCAGCGGGGCTGAACAAAGAGACAGCAGGAAAGATCGCAAAGACGCTGGAGAAGGATAATAAGGGTCTGCTTCTTCTGATGACAGACAAAAAGCAGAAGATTGACAGCCTGATTGCCAGGAATGCTGCTCTTCAGAACAACTTTAATCTGCGAATAGATGTAGAGGCGCTGGATGATGAGTCTCTGGTTGAGTACGCGAAGCTGTATGCACAGGAGCAGGAGTATTCCATTGATGATTTCGGTGTACTTGCCCTGCACACAAGAATTGATGAGAACCAGACAAGTGATCATGAAGTGACCCTTGCGGATGTCCGTGAGCTTGTGGATGAGGCAATCTATTATGCCAACAGGAAGACACCCGGACACTTTATGGATGTTCTGTTTGGAAAGCGGTACGACAAAGAGGATATGATCGTTCTTCGGGAGAAGGATTTTATGCACTATTAATGAGGAATATGGGATTGCAGAAAATGTAAACAATTATATGGGGGCGATGCGTATGGCAGTAAAAAAGGATAAGAGAGAAGAAAACCGCGTTTTTATTTCAGAGGCAGACCAGTATCTGTTTGCGCAGGGTACACATTATGATATTTACAAAAAGCTCGGCGCACATCCTTCTGTGGAAAATGGAAAGAAGGGAATGTTCTTTGGTGTCTGGGCACCTAATGCGGCCAGCGTACATGTGATTGGCAGTTTTAATAACTGGGATGAAAGTATGTACCCAATGGAAAAGCTCGGACCGGGTGGAATCCATGCACTGTTTATTCCCGGAGTCGGAGAGAACGAACTGTACAAATTCCTGATCACTACGCCGGAAGGAGAGAAGCTTTACAAGGCTGATCCCTTTGCAAATTATGCAGAGCTTCGTCCCGGCAATGCGTCTAGAACCTTTGATATCCAGCACTATAAGTGGACGGATTCCGCCTGGATGAGCGGAAGAGATAAGATCGATCCCAACAAGGAGCCGATGGCGATCTATGAGTGCCATATCGGTTCCTGGATGAAGCACCCGGACGGTACGGAAGGATTTTACAACTACCGCGAATTTGCGGACCGGATCGTAGAATATCTCAAAGAGATGAAATATACGCATATTGAGCTTATGGGTATTGCAGAATATCCCTTTGACGGTTCCTGGGGCTATCAGGTGACAGGATATTATGCACCCACCTCCAGACATGGAAATCCTTCTGATTTCATGTATCTGGTAGACATGCTTCACAAAAACAAGGTTGGAGTGATTCTGGACTGGGTACCCGCCCATTTTGCGACGGATGCACATGGACTGGGATGCTTTGATGGAAAATGTATCTTTGAGCATCCGGATCCGAGGATCGGTGAACACCCGGACTGGGGAACCAAGATATTTAACTATGGAAAGAATGAGGTTAAGAACTTCCTGATCGCAAACGCACTGTTCTGGCTGAAGGAGTACCACATTGACGGTATCCGTGTGGATGCTGTTGCCTCCATGCTTTATCTGGATTACGGAAAGAAAGAAGGCCAGTGGGTACCGAATAAGTACGGCGGGAATGAGAATCTGGATGCGATCGAATTCTTTAAGCATTTAAATTCCGTTGTGAGAGGAACTTATCCGGGCTTTGTCACGATAGCGGAGGAATCGACGGCGTGGCCAAAGGTTACCGGCAAGATAGAGGACGGCGGTCTGGGATTCAGCTTTAAGTGGAATATGGGCTGGATGCACGACTTCTGTGAATATATGAAGTTAGACCCTCTTTTCCGTAAGAATGACCATCATGCCATGACATTTGCCATGAGCTATAATAACAGTGAAAATTATATCCTTCCCTTGTCCCATGATGAGGTGGTGCATCTCAAGTGCTCCATGGTGAACAAGATGCCAGGATATAAGGTTGATAAATATGCAAACCTTCGGGTAGGCTACAGCTTTATGTTTGGACACTCCGGCAAAAAGCTTCTCTTTATGGGACAGGATTTCGGACAGGAGAGAGAGTGGAGTGAGGAACGCGAGCTTGACTGGTACCTGCTCGGAGAGGATCTGAACAAGGGACTGCATGAGTATGTGAAAGAGCTTTTGAAGCTCTACCGGAAGCATCCTGCCCTGTACCGGATTGATAATGACTGGAGCGGTTTTGAATGGTTGAATGCGGATGACGCTGACCGTAGTGTCTACAGCTTTTTCCGTAAGGATGAGACAGGAAAGAACAATGTGCTGTTTGTCCTGAATATGACGCCTATGTGTTGGGAGAATTATAAGGTAGGGGTTCCCAAGAAGGGTAAGTATAAGCTGCTGTTGAACAGTGATGAGAAACGTTTTGGAGGAAACGGTCACGTTCTTCCGGAGGAACTGACAACAAAGGCAAAGCCTTGTAATTATAAGGATAACAGTATTACCTTTGACCTTCCGCCATATACGGCAGCAATTTATCTGTTCTAGAATGGCTTTGGGGCAATGCGAAATCATTGCCAAAAGGTTAAGAAATGCGGCAGCAATGCCGAAATAAAGGGTAAGTATAAAGAACCTGAGAGGGGTTTGCATACTTGCCCTTTTGATTTAGAGAATCAGAAATTCAAATCGGATACGTGGAGAAAAGCATGAAGGTTTATATGGATCAGACCAACACACAACGAAACGTAGACAGGGCGACAACCGCATATAGGAACACCCAGATGACCAGGACGGGACAGACGGGTGATTACGCATTAGACATTTCTGGCACAGTTATGGATAACAACGCTTACACAGGTCACGGAAAGACCGCAGAAGAGGTTATGCAGGATGCGGGGCAAATTGACGTTGCCACGCAGAGAGACTATATGACAGTTATGTCTAATACTATGTCTGAGGAAGATTTTGGCAGACTTCAGGAAGAAGGTTGTCAGCCGGGAGACATGGAGATCAGAGAGGTTGTCACAATTGTCGATCAGATAAAGGCGGAGCTTTTGAAAGGCGGAACGCAGGTAGTCGGCTATACCGACGATCTGGATGCGGAGACGCTTCGGGAAATAACCGGAAGCGAGACTTTCGCACAGGAATTAAAGAAACAGTTTGCGCAGCACGATATTCCCATGACGCGGGAAAATGTGTCGGCAGCCATGCAGGCTTACCATCAGGCATGCGGACTTACCACTCCGGATGATGGCACAGTCAAATATATGGTAGAGAACCAAATGGAGCCCACCATTGATAATCTGTATAAGGCAGGCTACAGTTCCCTTGCGGACAGTAGTGCACAGGGACACGGCTATTACAGTGACGGTGCGGGCGGCTACTATGCAAAGAAAGCAGAAGAATTTGACTGGGAACAGTTACAGCCACAGATGGAGAAGGTCATTGAAAAAGCCGGACTGCAGGCAGATGAAACAACCCTTGAAGAGGCAAAATGGCTGATAGAGATGGGAGTTCCGCTGACCGCAGAATCCATAGGAGCGCTGCATGAGCTCAGACAGTTGTCGCTGCCCCAGAGTGATGGGGAGACGCTGCGGGCGATCACGGCGGCAATTTCCGATGGAAAATCTGCTTATGCGGCTAATCTGGCAGATCCGACAAGTAATCTGGAGAAGGCTGTGGCATATGAACAGGCTTTTGCACAGATTTCGGAAGAAGCGGTTGACAAGGCAGCAGAAGACACAGAACCTGTTACCCTGCGTACCTTGGAGCAGGCACAGAAAGAGATAGAGCAGAAACCTGCGCAGCCGGAAGAGAGAAATTCATCCGGTGAAGAGCAGAATACGGAGGAACAGCAGAACACAGCGACAGCAAGACAGATCACAGCCAGAAGGCAGCTTGAGGAAATCCGGCTGAGGATAACGGTGGAGACAAATCTGAGGCTTCTCCGCAAGGGAATAGCGATCGATACCACGGAGCTGACAAAGCTTGTGGATGCACTCAGGGCACTTGAGGAAGAACAGAATGCGGTGCGCTGGAAAGAGACGGAACCGGCACAGGCAGCCGCAAAGGAATCGCTTTTCCAGGAGACAAAGCAGAAGCTGTCACAGATGCCTTATCTTCCGGCAGCAATTCTCGGAAAGTATATCTCCGAGGACACACTGTTCTCGATCGATAGTGTCTATGAGAGCGGAACAGCCCTGAGAAATTCATATGAGGCCGCAAGTGAAAGCTATGAGACGCTTATGACGGCGCCGCGGGCTGATATGGGAGATTCTATCCGTAAGGCCTTCCGCAATGTGGATGATATTCTCCGTGATATGAACCTGGAATTGTCGGATGAAAACCGGAAAGCGGTCAGAATCCTCGGATACAACAGCATGGAGATCACCGAAAGCAATATTGTTGCAGTGAAGGAAAAGGATATTGCATTGCAGGAGACGATCCGGAAGATGACACCGCAGGCTACCCTGCAGGCCATCCGGGACGGAGTAAACCCGTTGACAGTTTCCATGGAAGAACTGAACAGCTATCTGGATTCTTCCCAGCAGGAAAATACAGCAAAAGAAGAGAAATTCAGCAAGTATCTGTACAAGCTTGAAAAAAATAAAGAAATTCTCCCGGAAGAAAGAGAAGCCTACATCGGTATTTTCCGGATGTTCCGTCAGCTTGAGAAGGCGGATGACGCAGCCATTGGAAGCCTTGTCAGACAGGGTAGTGAGCTTTCTTTTGAGAATCTTCTTACGGCAATGCGCAGCAGCCGCAGGAAGGGAATGGATTATGCGGTAGATGATCATTTTGCCGGAGTTGATGGTGTAAAGATGAACTCGATCACCGATCAGATCGCAGCCGGGTTCACCAAGTATGACAGTGCACTTGCGGGTGCGATTGCAGATTCCCTGGAGCCGGAGATGCTCACACAGATGGAGCTTTATCCGGAGATGACGATGGAACAGTTTGCACAGGAGATGGAACAGGCGCAGACAGACGAGCAGCTTGAACAGGCATACCGGCAGGAACAGCTCAAGACATTTACCCAGATGCAGGATACGGAGCAGACGGTTATCAAAGAGCTTTTGAATTATGGACAGCCGGTCACGGCAGACAATCTGACGGCAATGTCCCTGCTTCGGGGAGATGGAGCGTCCATGTACCGAAAGCTGAACCATTTGACAGATTCTGCCGATAAAAATATAAGCAAGGAAAAGAGCGACGCATTTCTGGAGCATTTGAATGATAAAGAAGAGGCTGTAGATGCCTACGAGGAGATGCAGGAAGCGTTTGTCCAACTGACAGAAGAAGCACAGGATGCAGAGGATGTTACTTATCTGGATCTCAAGGCATTACAGAGTGTGAGAAAACAGCTACGGCTGGCGGGAAGCCTTGCAAAGGAAGAGAATTACCAGATTCCGGTTGAGATAGACGGAGAGCTGACAGCAGTCAACCTCAAGATCCTACATGGGGCAGAGGGCGGAAAGGTCAGCGTTTCCATGCAGACGGATAATTATGGAGAGATTGCAGCACAGTTTGGTGTGAGAGCCGGTATTTTATCAGGGTATATGGCCAGTGAGACAAGCGAAGGCACACAGATGCTGCAGGACAGGCTGGAGCAGTGGAAGCAGGAGCTGGGAGAGGAATTTCCGGCACGCACGGGCAGCGCTGAGAAGGAACAGCTCCAGATTGGCGATATCAGTGTGATCAAGAGCAGGGAAATCCGGACAGAAGGCTATCAGACAAAGGACCTGGAACATAATACAGAGATTGAAACGGCGGATTTATACCGGATTGCGAAGTCTTTTATCAGGACGATCGCAGCGTAGGGGAAGAAGGAGGAAACTATGAGGATCAATTATAATGCATCGGCGATGCGCGCAAATAACGCGCTCAACAGATCAGACAGCAGACTGTCAAAGTCTTTGGAGAGACTTTCTTCAGGACTGAAGATTACACAGGCGAAGGATTCACCGGCCGGATATGCGATCGGAAGAAGAATGAATGCACAGATTGAAGGTCTGTCAGTGGCATCCAAGGATGCAAACAATGGAATTTCCATTATTGAGACGGCTGACGGAGCTTTGACAGAAGTACATGAGATGCTTCAGAGAATGAACGAATTGGCGATCAAGGGAGCAACAGGAACCCTGACAACTGTGGATCGTGCTACCTTGCAGGAAGAAATGAAGCAGCTTAAGAAGGAAGTTACAAGAATTGCCAAGGATACGGAGTTCAACGGACAGACAATTCTGGATGGAAGCTTTGATTTAAAGGGTTATACCAATAATGAAAACGTTAAGATGGATTATTATTCAGATGACGTTTATATGAAACAGTATCAGATTGATAAGCTGACAGTAGTTTACAAAGCTGATGGAAGCATAGATATGGATGCGACAAAGGCGAATTGTACACTGGTCAAGACAGGAGATTTTGCATTCCCAGAGGATGCCGAGATCACAGATGTCAAGGATGATAAGATCATAATTACCGGCGGTCAGGATTTTGAGATCCGATTGAAGATAACGGCAGAACCCACTCCGATCTCAGATGCAAATGGAAATATTACAGGATATAAACCGGTTTCACTGGCAGCACCTTTGATGCTGGATGCGACGGGTATTGGTGCCATGGATACACAGGTGGGCGCAAATGAAGGACAGCAGCTTGCAATCCGTATTCCGACAATATCCCTCGACAGACTCGGCATTGAAAAGACTGATCTCTCTACGCAGGCCAGCAGCAATCAAGCGATCGAGGAGATCAAGGGAGCTATCCTGTATGTGTCAGATGCACGAAGCAAGCTTGGAGCATATCAGAACAGACTGGAGCATACCGTCAGCAATCTGGACATCACATCGGAAAATATGACGGCATCCTACTCCCGGATCATGGATGTGGATATGGCAGAAGAAATGACAAGCTATACCACAGAGCAGGTTATCTCACAGGCTGCAACATCGATGCTTGCACAGGCAAATGAGAGACCTTCGCAGGTATTACAGCTGTTGCAGTAGTTAGAGACGTAGGGAGGAATATCATATGACCAAGGAAATGAAACAGGATTTCACCTTGCGTATTACACAGGCGAACAAGACGCAGCTTATCACAATTTTGTATGAGATGGTGCTTTTGTATGTAGAAGAGGCGCAGAATGCCCTTACGGCAGAGGATGAGACAGCTTTTAAGGCTGCGATCCGGAAGATCAGAGGGTGCATGAATGAACTGACAGCATCCCTCCATTTCGAGTATGAGCTGGCACATCAGCTTTTGCAGCTGTACCTGTATGTGAACCGGGAGCTTGTACAGGCAAGCATTCATCACCAGAGCGAGAATCTGGAGCATGTCCGTCTTGTGATCGGAGAGCTTCACAGAGCATATAAGCAGATTGAGAGCCAGGATGCGTCAGGACCGGTCATGGGCAATACCCAGACAGTATACGCAGGGCTTACCTATGGCAAAAACACGTTGACGGAGAATATTTCCGATCCCTGTGCAAATCGGGGCTTTTGCGTTTAGCCATTAAAAGACAGATGTACAATAAGATTCAGAAAGTTTTTCCTGGGGCAGCGGACTTTGTTCTGCTGCCCTTTGCAGTAGATACCGATAGCGCTTCATAATCGCATTCACTTCATAAATATAGCTGTCGATCAGATCCGGGTCTGTCACGTTGTCAAATCCGGAATAGGCGATTTCCAGAGCCGCTTTTGTTTTCTCAAGCTCTTCATAAATCGTCGGTTTCTTTTCCGGAACCAGTTCATCCGTATCATTGACAGGGCAGGGACTTTGACGAAAGAAAAATTTCATAATGACCTCCACAGTTTCCTTTTATAGTAAGTATAGGCAGAAATTGGATAAATATTCGTGTAATATCCTGAAAGGCTGAGGCATATCCTTTAGGGAAGCACAGTAGGCATGTGCAAAAAGCGTGCGCAGAAATGAGGAAAAACATGGAAAATTTAAGTGGAGCAGCAGCGATCATAGGAGTTTGTTTACTGGTTCTTTTAATTGTCAGCAAAGGAAAGAAGGCAGAATGGCTGATCAATTTTGTACTGCGTGCCGTGACAGGAGCAGTGTGTATCTATTTTGTGAATTTTGTACTGGTATCCCAGAATATTCCGGCATCGGTTGGGATCAATCCGCTTACTCTTTTGACATCGGGATTCCTTGGATTTCCCGGGGTTGCGGTACTTTATGGCGTTTTATTTTTTGAAAATTTGTAAATATTTTACAAACTTCGTTTTTTTAGAAAAAAGCTATAGACAAATTTTTGTCCTGTGATTATAATTCATTCATAACTCAGGAAATTCTATTGCGGGCGGCAAGCCCGTATCCATGTCGTGTGACATCGGGAGATTCATCCCATAATTTCAATGAGTGAACATTACAAATTAAGAGAAGTAGGGAAGAGGTGATTACGTTGGATTGACGTATGGAGAGTATGTATTATTGTTTCTGTTGTTTCTAATGATGTTGTCGGATCTGTATTCTGACCGGATTCCAAATGGGATGATTCCTCTGGAAATTGCGGCAGGTCTGTTTTGCAGTTTCCGGCAGCAGGGTCTTTGGGGAGTGCTGTACGCACTGCTATCTATGACAGCGGCATTTCTGCTGACGTATTTTCTGTTTAAGCTGGGAGCCCTGGGGGCAGGGGATGTCAAAGTGTTTCTTGTCGTCGGAAGCTTTGTTCCGATCAGGGAGTGTCTTGTGATCGTGGCAGTTTCCTTTGGGATCGGAGCGATCGTATCTATTGGCAGACTGATCACGGAGAGAAACGCTGCGGAGCGGATGAGGTATTTTGTGTCCTATATGACGGATGTCGTAAGAAGCGGCAGATGGAAGCTTTATGGAGAAGATCTGAGAGGGGATCGCCAAAAATATCGTAGTAACAAAATTCATTTTACAGTGCCGATCCTGCTGGGTGCGGTGCTCAGAATAGGAGGGTGGATTTGAGTATAGCGGCATCAAAGAAGATATTTGCAATCTGTGACCCGGAAGAAAACTATGCGGTCAGAATGTCGGAATATCTTCTGGAAAAAGGGAACATGCCCTATGAAATTTATGTGTTTACCGAGACGGATACATTTTGTTCCTTTATGCAGAAGGAACAGGTAGAGATACTGCTTATAGCGCAGAGTGTTAAAGAACAGTTTAAGGACGAGGAACTGTGGAAAAATGTTTCCAGAATATTTGTCTTAAAGGAGAACGGCGTGGCGCAGGAGCATGTGGCAGACAGCAGTGTCTGGGAAATCGACAAGTACCAGAAACCGGAAAAAATCGTGACAATACTTCTGGAGGAAGCGGCAGAGTTGGGGAACTGGTGTGAGACTTCGACTCAAAACGGTATGAAGACGTTCATGATAGGGTTTTACTCCCCAATCAGGAGATGCCTGCAAACGCCCTTTGCGCTGACAATGGGGCAGATCCTTGCCAGAGAGCACAAGGTTCTGTATCTGAATTTCGAGTGCTATTCCGGTATGAGACAGCTTCTGAACAGAGAGTTTTCAGCGGATATCATGGATGTCCTGTACTACTTCCGATCTGCAAAGGAGAAACTGGGATTTAAAATTTCTTCGATTACGCAGAACATAAACGGCCTTGATTACATTCCGCCGGTGTATTCCAGTCTGGATTTCAGGGAAGTGCAGGGAAGCCAGTGGGCGGAGCTTTGCAGGGAGATTGCGGCAATCGGAGAATATGAATATGTTCTTCTGGATCTGGATGATGGTATGAATGGACTGTTTGATCTGCTGAAAGAATGCAGACGCATCTATACGATTACAAAGGATGACCGGTTTGCGGCGGCGAAGCTGACACAGTATGAGGAGATTCTGAGGTTTCAGCAAAGAGAGGATATCAGTGACAAGACGGTCCGGTGCCGTTTTCCAACCTTTGCAAAGGTTCCTTCCGATGTGGAAATTATGACGCATGGAGAGCTGGCGCAGTATGTAAAGGCCATCATACGGGAGGATTTACATGGAGAGTAAGGAGCCATTGAAAAAAATACTGCTCGAGAGGCTTGCAGGAAGCATTGATTACTCCAGAGAAGTTTCGGATGAAGAGATCACAGAGCTTATTGATCAGGTAATCGTACAGGAGGCACGGCACAGACTCATTCGGCTGGAGGAGCGTCAAAAGCTGGAGAAGGAGCTTTTCTACGCGCTCCGTAAGCTGGACGTTCTGCAGGAGCTTGTAGAGGATGCAACCGTCACGGAAATTATGATCAATGGCCCGGATCATATTTTTATTGAAAAGAGCGGAAAACTGTTTCGCAGTGAGATCTGTTTTGAAGATGAGCAGAAGCTGCAGGATGTCATACAGCAGATTGTGGCAAAGTGTAACAGGGTAGTGAATGAAGCGTCACCGATTGTGGATGCACGTCTGCAAAATGGCGCGCGGGTCAATGTAGTGCTTGCACCGGTTGCACTGAACGGGCCGATCGTAACGATCCGGCGGTTTCCGGACAAACCGGTCACAATGGAGGATCTGATCTCCTTTGGTTCCATAACACAGGAGGTATGTGATTTCCTGAAAAAGCTGGTCAGAGCAAAATACAATATTTTCATCAGCGGAGGGACTGGCTCCGGAAAGACAACCTTTCTCAATGCCCTGTCTGATTATATACCGCAGGAGGAGAGAATCATTACAATAGAGGACAGTGCGGAACTGCAAATCCGCAATATTCCCAATCTGGTGCGGATGGAGACCAGAAATGCCAATGTGGAGGGCTGCCGTGAGATTACGATAAGGGATTTGATCAAGACCTCTCTGAGAATGCGCCCTGACCGGATCATTGTGGGAGAAGTAAGAGCCGGGGAAGCGTTTGACATGATGCAGTGTCTGAATACCGGACATGATGGCTCGATGTCGACAGGGCATGCAAACAGCTCCGTGGATATGATGAACCGTCTGGAAAACATGATTCTGATGGGAATGGAAATTCCGCTGAAGGCAATCCGGCAGCAGATTGCGTCAGGAATTGATATTGTCGTACACCTGGGAAGACTCAGGGACAGGACCAGGAAGGTAATGGAGATTGCGGAGGTAATGGGTTATGAGCAGGAACAGGTGCAGTTGAAAACCCTGTACCGGTTTGAGGAAACCGGCGAGGATGAAGAGGGCAGGGTGGTAGGCGAGCTTAGCAAAAAGGGGGAACTGACATATGCAAAGAAACTCCGGGCTGCCGGATTATAGCAAATATCATTTCAGTACCAGGGAGGGAATTTTGTATTTTTTACAGAGTCTGTTGATCATTGGGGTATTTGGATATTTTTTTTACCGGTCCCTGATAGCGACAGCGATTCTTGTTCCCTTTGCAGGAAAGCTTATGAAAGAGAAGGCAAAGACCCTTGCACAGCGAAGGCAGCGGGAGCTTGGGGAACAGTTCAAGGATATGGTATTCTCCGTCGCAGCAAACCAGAAAGCCGGATATTCCGTGGAAAATGCAGTCAGACAGTCCTATCGGGATATGGAGCTTCTGTATGGAGCGGACAGTATGATATGCCGGGAAATTCTCTATATAGCGGCGGGTCTGGAAAACAATGTGGTATTGGAAAATCTCTTATATGATTTCGGACGCAGAAGCGGACATCCGGATATCATGCAGTTTGCGGAGGTCTTCCGGATTGCCAAAAGAAGCGGTGGAAATATGACAGAGATTCTGAAAAAGACCGCCTATGCGATCGAACAAAAGATGGAGACAGACAAAGAAATACAGGTAATTCTGAGCGCCAAGCGGATGGAACAGAAGATTATGAATCTGGTTCCGTTTCTGATCATCTCTTATATCAGTGTGACATCCCCGGGATTTTTTGATGTGCTGTATCACAATGCAGCAGGAATTGTCATCATGACGTGTTGTCTTGTGGTATATCTTGTGTCGGTACGCCTTTCGAAAAAAATTGTTGAGATAAATGTGTAGTGGCTACAGGAGGAGAAATGGGATATTTATGTGGATTTATTATCGTGGGATACCTGGTGCTGGTGCTCCTTTCCCTGAAAGAACGACTCCCGACAGGCTGTGCCAAAAAAGGAGTGGCTGCACTCTTTTATAAAATGGGAGCTTACATATTCAGAAAGGTACATAAAAGAGACAGGGTTAAAAAGAAGGCACTGCGGGGAAGAGATATCCGGGAGAGACAGCTGGGAAAGAAGATGCTGCTCCTGAATCCTGCGCAGAAAGAGGAGGAACAGGTGTCCATCTTCTACATTGACCGATATGCAACGGTTATGATGATCGTTCTGGGGGGAACCCTTTTGTGTCTGCTGGTGTGGGTGACGGGTCAAAGGGCTGGAAAACTTCAGGATGGGCAGATGCTGCTGCGGAATGAGTACGGGGAGGGCGATATTCCGATCACTCTGAAGGCAGAGGTGGAAGGGCAGGACAGTGTGGAAACCATTTCTTATGTTGTGGAAGAGAGAGAGTACACAGAAGAAGAGGCATTGGCTTTTTATGAAGAGGCAATCGAGAGACTGCCGGACGAAATGCTGGGTGAAAATGACAGTCTGGAGGATGTAAGGTTTGACCTGAAGCTTCCGGTACGCATGGAAGGAAATCCGTTTCATATCGCATGGGACAGCAGCAGTTATCATCTCGTGAATACGGATGGAACCGTGCAGAACAAAGAACTCGGAGAGCCGGAAATTGTCTCACTGACAGCGCACTTTACCTATCTGGACCGGAAATATGACTATGTCTATTATGTGCAGGTAAACCCACCTGTCTATACGCAGGAGGAACAGCTTCGGAAGGATTTAGAGGAGGAGATGAAAAGAACAAGTGAACAGAGCAAAAATGGCAGGGAACTGTTGCTGCCCGGCGAGGTGGAAGAAAGAAAAGTCCGATGGGAGGAGCAAAAGCAGGATGGAAGTGCAAACCTTCTGATCCTGGTTGTCGGGGCAGCAGTTGTTGTCTATCTGCTCAAGGAAAGGGAGGTGGATCAGAAAATAGAGGAGCGCAAAACAAAGCTGCTTCTGGACTACCCGGAAATCGTAAATAAGCTCACGCTCTATATGGGAGCTGGAATGACGGTGCGAAATGCATTTATGAAGCTTGGCGAGGACTACCGGAAACAGGAGGGAGGAGGAAAGAGATATGTCTATGAAGAGATACTGATCGCGTGTCATGAACTGGCAAGCGGCCGTTCGGAAACAGAGGTCTATGACCATTTTGGAAAAAGATGTCAGCTGCAGGTATACAGGAAGCTATGCACTTTATTATCACAGAACCTGAAAAAAGGAAGCAATGATCTGTTTGCCATGCTGCGGGCAGAGGTGGATGAAGCATTTCGGGAGAGACAGAAGACAGCCCGGAAATTAGGAGAAGAAGCGGGAACCAAGCTCCTTCTTCCGATGATGTTGATGCTGTGTGTGGTAATGGTCATCATTATGGTGCCGGCATATTTTTCCTTTGGTCTGTAAACAAAACAAGTAAAGAAAAAGAGAGGGTATTTAGATGATAAAGAATCAGAAAAAGCAAAAGGAAGCTTTAAAAGGAATGAGAGAGTTTATACAGGAGGAAGAAGGGATGGGAACGGTAGAGATCATCCTCATTATCGTGGTCCTTATCGGACTGGTGATCATCTTTAAGGATCAGCTCAGATCTCTGGTAAATACAGTATTTGAGAAGATTACACAGGACAGCAATACGGTAATGTCATGAGACGAGGAGCGATCACAGTTTTTTTATCGCTTGTCCTGACCATTGTCCTGTCCCTTATTCTCGCGGTAACAGAGGGAGCGCGCATCAGTGCCATAAGAATGAAATTTGAATGTGTTGCGGACATTGGGATGAACAGTGTGCTTGCGGAATACCACAGACAGATGCTGGAGCAGTATGATCTGCTGTTTGTGGACATGTCCTATGGGACAGGTTCTGGATCTATTTCCAACACACAGGCACATCTGAAGCAGTATATGCAGAAGAATTATGAGACGGACTCTGCGATAGGGTTATTGCATTTTCGGGATTTCCTGGCTATGGATGCAGGGGAGGCCTCGATCACAGAGTATTCGGTTGCGTCGGATCAGTGTGGAGAGGTGTTAAAGAGGCAGGTAACGGATTATATGAAAGATTATCCGACAGGCGCGGCGCTGGATGCAGTCAGCGGATGGGCGACGGAGATTGGAACGTTGGAGTCCAGAGATATCCAGGGAGAAAGAGAGAGCTACCAGGCAGAGATTGACTCCATTGAACTGCCAAAGCAGGAAGTCGAGGAGGGTGTTTTTGAGGAAGTTCCGCTGAACAATCCGGCGGATGCCGCAAATGCCACAAGAAGCAGCGGCGTGTTGAATCTGGTTACAGATTCTTCTGAAGAGATCTCCAAGGTAAAAATTACTCCGGAGCAATACATCTCACACCGAAACTGCCAACAGGGGACCGGAGTCTGCCGGGAGGCACAGGAACTTACAGGTGCCGCAAATGATCTGGTCTTTGAGGCGTATCTGTTCCGGAAGCTTGGATATTATGGGGAAGAACTGGAGAAATCCCTGCTCAAATATCAGATAGAGTATGTCATTGCAGGGGAGGATACAGACTGGAAAAATCTGGAGTCTGTTGCAAAAAAGCTGCTTCTCTGGAGAGAGGTGGCAAACGTGATATACATTTTTTCAGACAGTGCCAAGATAGCCGAGGCAGAGGCAATGGCGGCTGCACTTGCGGCGGTTACCCTACAGCCCGCCTTACTTGTTCCGGTACAGTATACAATCCTTTTTGCGTGGGCTTACGTGGAAAGCCTGATGGATGTGAGATGTCTTCTGAAGGGGGAAAAAGTTCCGCTGATGAAGACATCACAGGACTGGAAAACCGGAATCAACAGTATTCTCGATGTCAAAGGAAGCATGAGCGGAGGAGAAGAAGGACAGGGAAGAGGTCTGTCGTACAAGGACTATCTGATGGTCATGATCTTCCTGATGGATTCGGAGACGAGGACTATGCGGGGAATGGACATTATGGAGATGGACATTCGCAAGACACTCGGAAATTCAAACTTCCGGCTGGATGCCTGCTTTGATACCTTTAAGGCGCAGATGTCGGTTTCCAGCAGATATGGATATTTTTATCAACTGGAAAGACAATACGGATTTTATTAACTGATACAGGGAGGTGAAGGGGGATGCCCTTTTTACGGCGACAACGCAGACAAAGGAACAAATCGACAGCACATTCTCTCCGGGCAAATCTTGATATCCATCGGGATGGTCACATTTATCATTCAGTTCTTTCTTATATACGGGCAAATTACATGCCGTCAAAAAGGGTGTCCCCTTTCGCCTTCCTGCAAAAGAAAGCATCCGCATCCATAACATTGGAGGCTGCGTTTGCACTGCCCTTCTTTCTTCTTGCCATGATCAATATTATTTTTGTGATGAACATTATCGGAACACAGAGCAGGATCAATGCCGCACTTCATCAGATCGGAAACAAAATGGCATTTGCAGCATATTTGACGGAAGGGCTTGCCGGAGGTGGGACAGGAGGAGAACCTGCGGGAGTTGTTCTGTCAGGAATTTATGCCAAGAATCAGATTCTGGAATACACGGGAAGAGAATATATTGATCATTCCTGTGTAAAGGATGGAAGCGGAGGCATTTCCATGCTTGGCTCCAAAGTGATGGAGACGGGGGATGTGGTGGACTTGCAGGTGAGCTATCAGGTGAAGCCGTTTTCAGGAATTATGGGATTTGACGGGTTCCGTGTGCGTCAGCGCTACTACGGCAGGGCGTGGACAGGCTATGATGTAGAACAGTTTGCCGGAGAACAATCGGATGAAGATCCTATGGTATACATTACAGAAACCGGAACAGTGTATCATGTTTCCAGAAACTGCAGTTATCTGAACCCGACGGTGCACCGCGTCGCACCGGCTGAAATAAAAAGCCGGAGAAATGCGTCCGGAGCGATTTATCACTCCTGCGAGAAATGCGGGACTGGTGTGACTCTGACAACGTACTATGTCACAGAGCAGGGAAACCGCTATCACGGTAATCTCAACTGCTCCGGTCTCAAAAGGACAATCTATACCATTCCATTATCACAGGTGGGCGGGAGAGGAAGGTGCTCAAAATGTGGGTAAATATTATTGCATGTGTATATCTGGGTATCTGTGCAGTCTTTGATTATATCAAAAAAGAGATACCACTTTTTGTTGTATGGCTGGGGATTATTACGGCAATCATTCTGCGGGCAGCAGGGTTTCTTGGCGGGACAACATGGTGGGGACTGGGAATGTCCTTACTTCCGGGGATTTTTTTCTGGATATTAGGATTTGTGACCAGGGAACAGGTTGGATATGGAGACGGATGGCTATTGCTGATGATCGGCCTGTTTGTTGGATATGAAAACTGCTTTGTGGTTTTGCTGATCGGACTTGTCACGGAGTCTTCGGTGGCACTTTTACTTCTGGTATTCCGGAAAATACATAGAGATGAAGAGGTGCCGTTTGCGCCCTTTCTTCTGCTGGGGATGGTGATGCTGTTATGGCCCTGAGAAAAATGGCAAAAGGATATATGACAATAGAAGCGGTATGTATTGTGACCTGGACGGTTTTTCTGCTGGTGTTTTTGATCTACCTGTCGTTTTACTCCTATGATAAATGCGTGCTTTATCAGGATTCTTATGCGGTCTGCTTCAGAGGAAGCGTCCAGAAGGATGAGGGGCAGATTGTTCCTTATATTCATTCTCATATTCAAGAACAGTTTGGAAAGAAATATTTTGGTGTGGGGACTGTTACGGGAACGGTCAATCAGGAAGGTAAGACAGTATCTGTTATGGGAGAATGCCAGGTACAGGTGCCTGTACATTCGATGTTTACCATGTCCGGTGCGGAAGGCTGGAGGATTCGGACACAGGCAAGGGCACAGATCATCAATCCCACAAAACAGATCCGAAAATACCGCATGATCAAAAATGCAGTGGAATATTTAGGACAATAAAAATTTTTTAATCGCAAGGTTTGTGTCTGCGCACACTTGACACAAACTCGTCATGCGCAAAAAGCGTGCGCAGAAATGAGGAACAAATATGGAAGCAAAGTATTTTAGAAATTATACACACAGTTATCTGATTCTGACAGAAGATGGCGATTCCATGGAAAAGGGATATTCCTGCAGGATGCTTATGGGAGGAAAGGTTGAGGGACTTTTGAAATGTTCCGTCCGTCATGTAAACTCTGTGACATGCCTGTACTATGATATTACTTCTAAAGTGGCACTCAGTCAGATGTATGTCAGCCAGAAGATGCCGAGAGATCAGGTCTGTGAGATTTTGGAACAGTTACATGCAACCCTGACAAGAATTAATTCCTTTTTCATGGAGGAAAGCTGCCTGATTCTGGAACCAGAATATCTTTATTATGATATGGAAAATAAGGGATGGTCCTGTGTTTACTATCCGGGATATAAAGGAGATTGCCTGACACTTATGGAGTTTTTCCTGGAACATGCAGATATGGAAGACAGGGAGCTTGCAGATGTTGTTTTCCGTATGTATGAGAAGGCAGAGAAAGGAAACTTTTCCATGGAAGAAATGTATCTGCTGCTGGAGGAAAAGACAGAGGAGGAGCAGGATTCCCCTGAAATACCTCAAACAGAAGATGTCTGTTGTACGGACTGGCAGGCAGAATCCGGGGTACAGACAGAAGATTTTATGGAACAGAAAAGTGATCCTGTGAAAAAGGAGAAGAATGTTTTCTATGCTGTTTTTGCGGTGCTGTCCCTGCTGGGAGCAGGAGGAGCCCTGTGCGTTCCGCTTTTCTTTGAACTGACACAACAGGAACAGATGGCCTTATGGGGATGCGCAGCTGTCGCAGGAGCATGTTTTGTATATAGCATCTATCGACTTATACAAAAGAAAGCTGCCTCCGGGAGCAAAACAGAGACAAGATCGGAGATCGCGAAATCCGGTCAGGATGAACCGCAGAAGCTGTCAGTGGATCTGAGTGAGGTACTGGATCGTAACATGGTATGGGGGATGGAAAGGCCGGATTCTATTGCGGGAAAGAAAGAGCCTGTAGCCCATAAGGAGCCCGGACCGGTGTGTGAGGAGACGGTGTTTTTTGACAGAGCTTCAGAGCCGGAATATAAACTGTATGCAATGGATGCCGGAAATAAAGAACATATCAGGCTGATGACATTTCCCTGTACGATCGGCAAGATGGCAGGGTGTGTAGATCATCTCCTTCTGGATGACTCTGTGAGCAGAATCCATGCGAGACTCGAAAGGGATGGCTACAGGGTATTCCTGACTGACATGAATTCCACGAATGGAACCTATAAGAACGGCCTGAGAATACAGCCGCAGGAAATGGTGGAGGTGGAACCCGGGGATGAAATCCGTTTTGGGAAGAGGAATTTCTGTTTTCGGTGAGAGCTCCTGCTTTCTGTTTGCCCATGAGTTATCCTGTCATATGAAATTGCTGTTCTGTATGTATGCTGGCATTCACAGAAAGCAATTTTGTATGGCTCTGAATAGTTATAAATTTTAGATAAGATAGGTTGACAATGAAGGTGATATGTTGTATAAGTAAATTAAGGTAAATGCAAACGTTTGCATTTATTTTTTACAAGAGAGTGCAAACGTTTGCATAGAGGAGAAAGATTGAAAAATAAAATTTTTCAATCGCGAGATTTGTGTCTGCGCACACTTGACACAAACTCGTCATGCGCAAAAAGCGTGCGCAGAAATGAGGAACAAATATGACAGCGACAATAAAAGATATTGCACAAAAAGTAGGGGTAAATCCCTCTACGGTATCAAGGGTAATAAATGGAACGGCAAGTATTTCTGAGGAAACGAAGGAAAAAATACATGCAGCTATGAAAGAGCTGGATTACCATCCAAACAGTCAGGCAAGAAGCCTGGTAAATGGCAGTACATTTACAATAGGACTTGTTATGGATGCAAGTAACAGCGATGCGTATTCCAACACTTTTTTTATCAACAGTGTAAATGCAATTGAAAAGATCACACAAGAGTATGGATATAATCTTCTGATTGCAAGCAGCGTGAATACCGGAAATAAAAATGCGATCAGAGATTTGGTCCTTGAACATAAAATAGATGGAATTATTTTACCGGTTTCAAGTGCAAGCGCAGAACTTGTAAATCTCTTACTTAATAATCATTTTCCATTTGTGCTGATGGGTGAGCCTGATACTGAGTTTCAGAATGCTCCGTGGGTGGATATGGATAATGAGCAGGGGGGAAGAATTGCGGTAAGGCATCTGCTGGAGAAGGGGTACAAACATCCCATCATGGTAGTTGAAAGTAAAGGCACTGTTTTTGAAAAGAAAAGAATCTGCGGTTTTGTAAAAGAACTTGAAGCAAACAACAGGCCTTTTTATAAAAAGGACATTGTTGAGAATTGTGTAGATGATGTTGAGATTTACACATATATACCAAGACTTTTGGAACGTGATCAATCAATAGATGGCATTATCTGCTCTAATAATGTGGTTGCATATTATGTGTTACAGGCTTTGAAGAAGATGAAAATCCAGATTCCGGAACAAATAGGGGTAATGACATTTGACAACTATCCTCTGGCAGAGTATCTGGATCCACCACTGACAGTCGTAGATGTAAACACGCATTTATTAGGGGAAAGAGCAGCATCTGTTTTGTTTGAAATGATTCGTAAGAAAGGAGAAAAGAAAAATACATTAATTAAAACACAGATTATTGAGAGAAAATCGACAAAGAGAGGAGGAGAGTAGTTGAATGAAGAAGCAATATTCCATGTGAACATGGAAAATTTCGTATATCCGATTGCAAGAAATGAACTGGTATTTCAGATCAGAGTTGCTAAACAGGATATAGCAGCTTGTGACATTGTCTATTGGAATCGTGATGACGGAATAAAGAAATGCGAGCGACTGGGATGTGCGATACGGGATAAGCTGTATGATTATTATCGCGGAAAAGTAAAATTCAAACAGGTAGCCAGATACCAAAAATATTATTTTATCCTCAAGGATACCGTGGGGCATCAGCAATATTACTCCACAATCGGAATTACAGACTATGAGCCGACAGAATATGCGTTTGAATATCTGTATGCAAATGGAAATGATGTGATTCATTATCCTGACTGGACGAAAGGAACGGTTTATTATCAAATTTTCCCGGAACGGTTTTTTAATGGAGATACGGCAAACGATCCCAAAGAATGTATGGAATGGGGAACCGCACCGACCAGAGAAAATTATATGGGTGGTGATTTAAAGGGAATACAGATGAAGATTCCGTATTTAAAAGAATTAGGAATAGAATGTATCTATTTAAACCCCATATTTTGTTCGGATTTTAATCACAAGTATGCTACAAGCAATTATTTTAAGGTGGATCCGATATTTGGAACCAATGAGGACTTCAGAGAGCTGGTTGATAAATGCCATGACAATGGTATTAAGGTGGTCTTAGATGGTGTTTTTAATCATACCGGAATACATATCAGTTTTTTTGAAGACCTATTGGAAAATCAGAGTAATTCAAAATATGCCAAGTGGTATCTTACAGAAAAAGAAAAGATTGATGTATCGGAAAAAGACTATGAATGTGTCGGTGCATATAAGTGGATGCCTAAGTTGAACACTGCAAATAAGGAAGTTCGTGAATTTGTAATCAAAGTTATGGACTATTGGATTTCAGAATATCAGATTGATGGATGGCGGCTTGATGTGGCAGATGAAGTTGATTCCACAGTCTGGCAAATGGCCCGCAGAGTTCTAAAAGATCGTTATCCGGAGATTATCCTTATCGGAGAAACATGGGGATATGGAGGAACACTGGTTACTGCAAACCGGTTAGACTCCGTTATGAATTATATGTTCAGAGACGCGGTTTGGGATTACTTTGGCAAGAACAGAATTGATGTTGAGGAGTTTGACCAGCGGATAAATCATATGCTTGCGATGTATAAGGAAGAGACAATGCAGGTTATGTATAACCTGATAGACAGTCATGATACAGAAAGGTTTCTGTATATTTGTAAAGAAAATAAAGAGCTTTACAAATTGGCAATAGCATTTCAGATACTGTTTATTGGTTCTCCGGCCATTTATTATGGCGATGAAGTGGGGCAGACAGGTGCCAACGATCCGGATTGCCGCAGGTGTATGATATGGGACGAGGCAGCAGATATCCACTTAAAGAAATATTATCAGCAATATATAGATATCCGTCGCAGACATGACTGTATACGAAAGGGAACATTTAGAACTGTTCTTGCAGATAATTGTACAGATACATATGCTTTTGTAAGATCATCGGATATGGAAGATATATATGTGCTGATTCATAAAGGAGGAATAGAAGAAAATATAAAGTGCCCGGTTCTGCAGCAGGGAGAGTATGAGGATTGTATTACCCAGCACAAATATGTTGCGGAGCCGAAAGAGAAAGTAATGTACAATGGGGACATTGCAGAATATCAGGGAGTGATACCTGTTAATATGCCTGCTTATTCTGTTAAGGTTATAAGTCATTTAAAGGAGGAAAATTAAAATGGGAAAAAGGAAAAAAATACTGGCAATTTTACTCACATCAGCAATGTGCCTGGCAGCTCTTGGCGGATGTGGAAAATCACCAGTACAAAACGAAAGTGACTCACAGAGTCAGGAAAATGTAGCGCAAACAAATGAAACAGAAGCGACACCTACGGAAGAGGTGACAATTAACTTCTGGCACCATTATAGCGCACAATCGGCAGAAAATGAAACCCTGACAAACAAATTAATCCCAAAATTTGAAGAAGAGAATCCGGGAATTAAGGTTAATGCAGTATCTCATGAGTGGGCTGATCTGCATGAAAAGATCTTGATCAGTGCACAATCAGATACACTGCCGGATGTAGCGCGTCTGGACAGCGCATGGATTCCTGAATTTGAAAAGATGGGAATTCTTGTTCCTTTGGATCAGGAAATCAGCGATTTTAATGATGTTGCAGGAGGATTACTGGACAGTGCCATGAGTACGGCAACCGTTGGAGAACATTCCTATGGACTGGCATTAAATACAAACTCCAAGATACTGTTCTATAATGTGAAAGCATTGGAGGAAGCAGGAATTGCGGTACCAACTACGATGGATGAGTTTGTAAGTGCAGTAAAAGTACTTGCCGGAACAAATGAAAATGGTCAACAGGTATGGGGGTATGATGAACCGGCCTTAGCCGGATGGAATCTTTGCCCATTTATCTGGAGCATGGGCGGGGCCCTGACTAATGATGAAGAAACAGCAGCATCCGGTTATATTAACAGTCCTGAAACCGTGAAGGCAATTGAAACACTGGCAAAGTTATATCAGGAGGGAGCCATCACGGGATGGAACAGCGGAGATATACCGATGACAGATGGTTTTGGAACAGGAAGATACATGATGCTTTTGGAAGGACCCTGGAAGGTTGCGGAAATGGCAGGAGCTTACCCGGATTTTGAGTATGCAACAACTGAAATTCCGGCAGGAGATGGAGGTTCCATTTCTGTACTCGGTGGCGAAGATATTTCTATGTTTAACAGTGCTAACAAAGATGCGGCATGGAAATTTATGAAGTTTATGACCAGCCCGTATGCGCAGGAGGAAATGGCGAAGTGCGGACAGATTCCGGTTAATAAGGAGACACTGGAAAGCGACACTGTGAAATCGGCAGATTTTGCTCCGTTTATAGATGCGATCAAAACTGCTAAGTCCAGACCGACAGTTGCATGCTGGTCAGAAATGGACAGTGAACTGTCTGTAGCAGTAACGGCTGTCATGAACGGAGAAAAAACCGCACAGGAAGCTATGGATGAACTGGCAGTAAAGTTTGATGATATGCTTGCTGAGCAATAAGTGCTGGTGAGCTGATTTACAGGGTGCCGGACAGGAGTAGTTCGGCACCTGTGTTAAAGAGAGGTATAGTGGAATGAAAACATCCAAGACAGGAAAGTATCAGATAGCTTTATTATTATTGCCCGGTATTCTTATATTTGGTTTGTTTACCGTATACCCCATTGTCAAGTTGTTTGTTATGAGCTTTTTCAAGTGGGATTTTGGGAGCATTTCGGGACAGATTTTTATTGGACTGGAAAATTATCGGGAGGTTTTAAGTGACGAATATTTTAGAACTTCCTTTGCAAATACATTGATATATACACTGGTAACGGTACCGGGGCAGATGATAATAGGCTTTTTAGTTGCATATCTAATTAATCAGATATGTAAATTTCAGGTGGGATACAGAGTTCTGTACTATTTACCTGTTATCACATCCTGGGTAATTGCCTCGCTTGTATTTAAATATGTGTTTAATACGGAAGGACTGTTAAATTATTTTCTCGTTAATATTGTTCACGTGACTTCCCAGAATATCCACTGGCTTGATACAAGATGGGGAGGCCTTACCATAGCAATGTTTCTTGGTATATGGAAAGGAATAGGATGGAATATGGTGGTATTTCTTGCGGCGCTGCAAACAGTATCTACTGATCTGTATGAAGCTGCAGAAATTGACGGTGCCACTGCGTGGGACAAGCTACTCCATGTTACGCTTCCGGGCATAAAGGGAACTACCTTGTTTGCGCTTGTTATGCTTACGATAGGCGGATTTAATGTATTTACATCCGTCAAAATGATTACGGGTGGAGAACCTGGTCATCAGACAGACGTAGTGCTGACATGGATGTATTATAAAGCCTTCAGCACGGGCTCATTTGGCTATTCGGCAGCACTTTCCTTTATCATTACATTAGTACTGGCGGTATTGGCGGTTATACAGTTTAAAATGATGGAACAGAAGGATTGAGGTGGTTGTAGATGAAGAAGAAAACGATAGTACAGATGATACTTCATTTTATACTGATTATTGCATTGGTTATTGTTGTATTGCCTATGGTGTACATGATTAGTACATCCTTGAAACCAAATGGAGCATTATATGAATATCCACCCCGCTTTTTACCTTCTTTGCAGGAAATAACAATTGAAAATTATGTGTATGTTTTGGGGCAGGGTAAGTTTTATATTAATTTCTTTAATAGCGTGTTGGTTGCAATATGTTCTGTATTGCTGGCAGCTATTATAGCATCGGCACTTGGGTATGTGATTGCAAGATTCAGATTTCCGGGAAGAGATATACTGTTTGGATTTATTGTATTAACGATGATCATACCCGGACTGACATTGATCATTCCCCAGTATCAATTAGCGGTAAAGCTTAAGGCCATCAATTCTCTGGCGGGTTTAATTCCTTTCTACACAGCATGGACAATACCATATTCTACCTTTATGATAAAGGGATTTGTAGAAAACATTCCCAAAGAGTTGGATGAAGCTACCTATATGGATGGAGGAAGTGTATTAACCGTATTCTGGAAGATTATTATTCCCCTTGCAAAGCCCGGAATAGCATCCGTATCTATTTTTAATTTTCTGACCGCCTGGGAAGAATTTCCATGGGCAAACACAGTGATCAATGACAATTTGAAAAGGACTATGCCAATTGCCATATCAGGATTTTTCGGTCAACACCAGTTTACACAATGGGGATATGTATTCGCGTTGTCTGTTTTCAGCCTGTTGCCAATTTTATTAGTATTTATCTTTTGCCAGAAGTTTTTTGTGGCCGGTCTGACAACAGGAAGTGTCAAAGGATGACGGATGCGATAGCGGATATTTGACACTCCCAGCTGAAAATGATACTCTCTAAAGAACAGTGGAATCAAATTGTTGGAGAGAGCAGCATGACCGGAGAACAGCTTGGAAATATGTTTATGGCACATGAATATATAAAGGTGCCGTCGAATCTGTCGGAATTTACATTTTATTTTCACAGAGAAAATCAAGGGATCAATGCAGTATGTACAATCGATTTCAGTTCAGGGCTGTATGTTTCCGAGGATCAGTATTTTCACATCAAAGATACGATTCGAGCCTTTTTTGCAGACAAAGGAGAGCAGAATGTTCATATTCTTACACTGATTCTCTGTAAGGATATGGACAAAGCCCGGCTTATCTGCGCGCAGGATCGTTTTTGCTGGCTGATCGATGTTGTATCTGACAGTCTTATCATATATGAAGAACAGGTGCCGGATTTCTATGGATTAAAATCGCTTTTGGAGGATTTTTTATTATCCTTGAGAACCGGGAACTTTTATCAGGAGGGGGATTTCGGAGAGGTACAGCAGAAGGAATCTTCTGACAGGTGTGAAAAGTTCAGAAATCTACCCTGGGTCAATCTATGCCTTGTGGCAGTCAATGTAATTGTATTTCTTATATGTACATTCACAGGAGATCTGTTATATAATGAAGGTGCGTTCAGCGTCCGGAATCTTATCGAGGAGGGCGCTTTTTACCGTATGCTGGCATCGATGTTTTTACATGCCGACATTGAACACTTAGTCAGCAATATGGTGGTTTTATATTACGTGGGAGAGATCGTAGAGAAAAAGATTGGCCATTTGCCTTATCTGGTTATCTATCTTCTTTCCGGCCTGGCAGGGGATGTCTTTTCTATGGCATATGAGCTGTGGACCGGAGAGTATGTCAGTTCGGTAGGGGCAAGTGGGGCTATTTTCGGGATCGAAGGAGCGCTACTGCTTCTGGTGGCACTGCACCATGGGAAATTAGAAAATATGACAGCAGGGCGTGTAGCTTTTGCTATTGCATTTTCATTATATTGTGGATTTACCAGTACCTTTATCAACAATGCGGCGCATATAGGTGGTTTGATGATGGGAATGACGGCGATGACATTGCTGTGGATCATCAATCCACGCATCCGGCAAGGTATCGCAAACAAGTAATCAGCAGACATGGAGGAAAATATGAAGATCAATATTTATTATGGCGGCAGAGGACTTATGGATGATCCGACACTTTTTGTTCTGAACAAAATGAAAGAAGTGATGGAGGAACTCCGGGTTACCGTGGAAACCTACCAGCTATATGATATGAAAAACAGGATTCCTACATTGCCACAGACCTTAAAGGCAGCCGATGGCGTTATTCTGGCAACCACAGTGGAGTGGTATGGCATAGGGGGCTATATGCAGCAGTTTTTGGACGCATGCTGGCTGTACGGAGACAAGGAAAAGATCAGTCAGATGTATATGTGTCCGGTCGTGATGTCGACAACCTATGGAGAGCGGGAAGCAAAACTGAATCTGGCGACAGCATGGGAAATACTGGGTGGCCGCCCGTGCAGTGGACTCTGTGGCTACATAGCGGATACGGCACTGTTGGAGGATAATGAGGAATATATCCGCATTATTGAAAAAAAGGCAGAGAATCTCTACCGGACGATCAGCCAGAAAATGCCCTGCCTGCCGGCAAGTAATCAGGCGGTCAAGCAGAAGGTTGCCATTACAAAGAGCATGAATTTTACACCGCAGGAGACAGAGCAGCTTTCACAGTATGTGGCGGATGATACGTATGTTCAAAGACAGAAAGAGGATATACAGGAGCTTGCAAGTCTTTTCCGCGATATGATGGGAAACAGCAGCAAAGAAGATGATACAGAGTTTATTAAAGAGATAGAGTCCGCATTTCATCCGGAGCCGGGAATTTCGGCCAACTATAGATTACAGATTGATGACAAGAAGGAACCGCTTTTCCTGGAGATCCGCGAGGACGGCTGCCGTTGCTTCTACGGAGACGGGGGAAGTGCGGATGTTGAAATGCAGATGAGCAGAGAGACACTGGAGCAGATCCTTGCCGGAAGAAGCAGCTTCCAAAGCTCTTTTATGGCGGGCGACATGAAAATGAAGGGTGATTTCAAAATCCTGAGAGCACTGGATCAGGTTTTGTCATAAAAATCCAAGGGGAAGGAGCAGGAAAATGAAAGACGATAACTGTATTTTTTGTAAAATTGCGAACGGAGGGATTCCGTCCAAAACCATCTATGAGGATGAAAAATTCCGTGTAATATTAGACCTTGGCCCGGCTACAAAGGGACATGCGTTGATTCTTCCGAAAGAGCATTATGCAAATCTTTATGAGCTTCCGGAGGAGATGGCAGGAGACGTTATGAAGCTTGCCAAAAAAATGGCAACACAGATCACAGAGAAGCTGGGATGCGAGGGATTTAATCTTGTGCAGAACAATGGAGACCTTGCAGGGCAGACCGTGTACCACTTCCATCTTCACCTGATTCCGAGATACCGTGCAGACGGACAGACAATCGGATGGAAGCCGCAGGAAGTGTCACAGGAAGAGCTTGAAGAGGTAAGGGCACAGATCGTAGACTGAGTGCAGGAGAAGAAATGGCAGAGCTGCCGGGAAAACAGGCAAGTGAGGGTTGCAGAAATATGAGAACGTTAGAAACTTCAGAAATTATCCGGAATATCAAAGAAATGTGTATAGAGGCCAATCATTTTCTTGCGCCGGATATGGAGGAAGCACTGAGAAAAGCGCAGGACACGGAAAAAGCACCTTTGGGAAAACAGATATTAGGACAGCTACAGGAAAACCTTCAGATCGCGGGAGAAGATATGATCCCGATCTGTCAGGATACAGGAATGGCAGTCGTGTTTCTGGAGATTGGACAGGAGCTGCATATCACAGGTGGCAGTCTGGAAGAGGCAGTCAATGAGGGAGTAAGACAGGGATATGTGGAAGGCTATCTGCGCAAGTCTGTTGTGAAGGACCCTCTGATACGGGAAAATACAAAAGACAATACTCCGGCGGTGATCCATTATGAGATCGTACCTGGGGAGCAGCTTCGCATTACGATTGCGCCGAAGGGCTTTGGCAGTGAAAACATGAGCCGTATTTTCATGCTGAAACCGGCAGATGGGATCGAGGGTGTAAAAAATGCGATTCTTACTGCAGTGAAGGATGCGGGACCCAACGCATGCCCTCCGATGGTAGTTGGGGTCGGAATTGGCGGCACGTTTGAAAAATGTGCATTGCTGGCCAAAAAGGCGCTCACCAGACAGGTAAATGAACATTCAACGATTCCCTACGTAAAGGAACTGGAAGAGGAACTTCTGGAAAAGATAAACAAAACAGGGATAGGTCCCGGTGGACTTGGCGGAACGACAACGGCCCTGGCGGTGAATATCAATACCTATCCGACACATATTGCGGGACTTCCGGTAGCAATTAACATTTGTTGCCATGTCAACCGGCATGCCGTAAGGGTTTTATAAGGCAGTATTTGAAAGAGTTTCTTCTATATATATTGATTGGAATTTGATGTTGTACTATATATAGATAGTTTTGAATTAAGCGCAGAAATGGGGACAGAGATGGAACAGCATATTACGGCACCTTTGCAGCCGGAGGTTGCAGAAACGCTCAGAGCGGGCGACTATGTTTACATTACAGGAACAATCTATACAGCCAGAGATGCAGCGCATAAGAGAATGGAAGAGGCACTCAATGCAGGCAAAGAGCTTCCGCTGGATATACAGAATACGGTTCTGTATTATATGGGCCCGTCACCTGCACGGGAGGGCAGACCGATCGGTTCGGCAGGACCGACTACGGCAAGCCGGATGGATAAGTATGCACCCCGCCTTTTGGATATGGGGCTTACCGGCATGATAGGAAAAGGAAAAAGATCGGAGGCTGTCAAGGAAGCGATCGTCAGGAATAAGGCAGTGTACTTTGCAGCGGTCGGAGGTGCGGGAGCACTTTTGTCGAAATCAATTCTTTCTTCTGAGGTGGTTGCATATGAGGATCTGGGAACAGAGGCGATCCGCAGGCTGGAGGTAAAGGATTTCCCGGTTATTGTTGTGATCGATTCAGAAGGCAATAATCTTTATGAAACGGCAATACAGGAGTATTGTGAACTGTAATCTATAAAGAAACGGATTATCAGGCACATACTTGCCACAAACTCGATATGCGCAAAAAGCATGCGCAGAAAAGGGGAATAGTGTAAATTATTATGCGAAGAATATTGTTAATGGTTTTAAGATTGTGGTATAAAGTACCTTACTATGTTATACGAATAGGATTGCTTGGAAAAGGGAAGAATTATGATCTGAATAAGAGCTTTCGCTTTATCCAGAAAGTGACACAGAAAGCAATCCGTGCAGGAAGAGTTACCATCGATGTACAGGGACTCGAAAATATTCCAAAAGAAAATGGCTTTATTTTCTTCCCAAACCATCAGGGAATGTTTGATGTGCTGGTTTTTCTGGCAACGTCACCTGCGCCGTTTTCGGTGGTCTACAAAAAAGAGGTCAAAAACATTATTCTCCTAAAACAGGTATTTGGAGCACTTAAGGCAATCCCGATTGACCGGGAGGATATCAGACAGTCCCTGCAGGTTATCAATGAGATGGCAGAACAGGTCAAGGGAGGAAAGAATTTCATTATCTTTCCGGAGGGGACCAGAAGCAGGGAAGGGAATAAGCTGCTTCCCTTTAAGGGGGGAACGTTCAAAAGTGCGGTCAGAGCAAAGTGTCCGATCATACCCTGTGCCCTGATAGATTCCTTTAAGCCGTTTGATGAAAACTCAACAAAACCGGTGACGGTCAAACTGATTTATCTGCCACCGATCCCATACGAAGAGTATGCCGGAATGAAGACGGTGGACATTGCGAAACTTGTTAAAGAAAAAATTCAAAAAGCGATTGACAAACAATAATTGCTTATGTATAATAATTTTTGCGCTGCTGAAAGGCGCAGAACTATATATTGGTAGAGGAATAGTTCAGACTATGGAGAAATACTCAAGAGGCTGAAGAGGCGCCCCTGCTAAGGGTGTAGGTCGCTCACGCGGCGCGAGGGTTCAAATCCCTCTTTCTCCGTTCCTTTTTACTAATAGGATAGGGAAGAGAAATCAGAGATTTCTTATCACAACGTTTCGATTAATGAAAGAAAAAATATTTTGAAAAGTAATTGAAAAAAGTTGTTGACAGACAAGAAATGACATGATATACTCAATATCGTTGCTGCGGCAGACAAGCCTACGGCAACACAAAGAACCTTGACAAATAAACAGTAATGCAACCCTGAAAATTCAAGAAACAGATTTTGCAGCGCGCAGCGCTGGCAGATGGCGGGGCGGCACTTCTGAGCTTGCTCAGGAAGGGACGCGACGGCAGATGCAGACAATGCGAAGCATTGCAAAATCGTACGTGAGCGAGAAGCTCTGCTTCGAGCCTATGTACAGAGAATTATTCAGAGAGTATCGAACAGATACAACCTAAAGAACAGTAGACGGACAAGGAAAAGCCAAGCAGCTTATCCGAGTTCCGGATCGAACAAACAATTACTAAGAGAGTTTGATCCTGGCTCAGGATGAACGCTGGCGGCGTGCCTAACACATGCAAGTCGAACGGAGTTGTCTCGCTGAAGCGAGCTTGCTCAATTCTTGAGACAACTTAGTGGCGGACGGGTGAGTAACGCGTGGGTAACCTGCCATATACAGGGGGATAACACTTAGAAATAGGTGCTAATACCGCATAAGCGCACAGTGTCGCATGACACAGTGTGAAAAGCCGAGACGGTATATGATGGACCCGCGTCTGATTAGCTGGTTGGTAAGGTAACGGCTTACCAAGGCGACGATCAGTAGCCGGCCTGAGAGGGTGAACGGCCACATTGGGACTGAGACACGGCCCAAACTCCTAC
>CAKRPS010000005.1 GCA_934385475.1 uncultured Lachnospiraceae bacterium
AATTCCAGACTTGGTTATATGGAAGGAATCTGTAAGGTAGCGATCGTACTGATCGTGGCACTTATGTGCTCCTTCATGCCGACAAGCTTTATTGTGGTGGTGGCGGCAGCATTTGTGCTGTTACACCTGTATACCTTCAGTATGGAATGCGCGGCTATCATCGGAGTCGGATTTTTACTGATGTTTCTTCTGTACTTCAGATTTTCACCAAAGGATACACTGGTGGTGATATTGACACCAATCTGTTTCCTGCTTCATATTCCCTATGTCATGCCTGTGGCAATGGGACTGCTTGGGACACCTGCCTCAGCGGTTTCGGTTGGCTGCGGAGTGGCAGCGTATTACATGATCCATTATGTGACGCAGAATGCGACTGTGATCGGGGCAATGGCAGAGGAAGAAACGGCTGCCAGATTTAAGTATGTAATTGATGGGCTTTTGCATAACAAGGAAATGATGGTTACCGTAATCGCATTTGCGGCGACGGTGATCCTGGTTTACTGTATCAGAAGAATGAGTATTGATTATGCATGGACGATTGCCGTAGTGGCAGGGTCTGTTATGAATATCATTGTTTTGCTGGTGGGAGATCTGATCTTTGAGACCAATATTTCTCTGGTGGGCGTAATCATAGGAAGTATCGTTGCGTTCCTGCTCACGATGGTGCTACAGTTTTTTGCATTCAATGTGGACTACAGCAGGACGGAGAAAGTCCAGTTTGAAGATGATGATTACTATTACTATGTGAAAGCGGTTCCCAAGGCAACCGTGACCAGACCCGAGAAAAAGGTAAAACAGATCAATACACAGAATGCCAGAACGGCGGCAAGAGGAAGAACAACACACAGATAGAAAATAAAACGAAACAAAACTGAGAACAGGTGGAGTGACTGTGCAACAGTTAAATCTTTTCATAGAAACGTATCTTTCAAAACTGCATATGCCAACAATTCATTGGACAGATATTGTTGAGATCTGCATTATCACCTTTCTGCTGTACCATATTCTGGTCTGGATCAAGAATACCAGAGCATGGGCGCTGCTGAAAGGCGTTGTGGTGATCGGCGTATTTGTTCTTCTTGCGGCTGTATTTAACATGAATACGATCCTCTGGATCGTAACAAACGTGTTCAATATTGCTGCGATCGCCATTGTGGTTGTGTTGCAGCCGGAGCTGAGAAAAGCACTGGAAGAATTGGGAAGAAAGAACTTTTTCTCATCGATCTTGTCCTTTGATTCGGGAAAGACCGAGGATGGAAGATTTTCTGACAGAACAGTCAATGAGATCACCAAAGCGTGTATCGAGATGGGCAAGGTAAAGACCGGAGCCCTGATCGTTATTGAACAGGATCAGTCTCTGAGCGAATATGAGAGAACCGGTATTGATGTGGATGGCATTGTTTCCAGCCAGCTCCTGATCAATATCTTTGAGCATAATACACCGTTGCATGACGGAGCGGTGATCGTCAGGGGAAACAGAGTGGTTTCCGCTACCTGTTATCTGCCTTTGTCAGATAACATGGCATTGAGTAAGGAACTGGGTACGAGACACAGGGCCGGAGTCGGAATTTCGGAGGTTACGGATTCCATGACGGTGATCGTGTCGGAGGAGACAGGAAAGATAAGCATTGCCTATGCGGGCAAGCTGGAAAGAGGGCTGGATGCGGAAGGCCTGAAGAAGCGACTTCTGGATATTCAGAACAAACCTGCTGAAGAGAAAAAGCGTAAGTTGTGGAAAGGCAGGTCCAAGAATGAAGAATAGACTGACGAAAAACTGGGGATTAAAGCTGGGATCATTTCTGTTTGCGGTGGCACTCTGGATCATTGTGACCAATATTAATGACCCGGTTATTTCCATGAAAGTATCGGATGTGCCGGTGACGATCCGTAATGCTGATCTGATTACGGACAATGGACAGATTTATGAGGTGCTTGACGGAACAGATGTGATAGATACGGTTACTATTTTTGCACCGAGATCCATCATAGACTCCTTTGCAGCAGATGGAAGTAATGTTGTGGCGGTGGCAGATATGAACGATCTGACAAGCCTGAACACGATCAGCATTAAGCTTTCCACCAATAAAAATAACGACAAACTGGAGAGCATCAAGGGCAGCATAGACTGTGTGAAGCTCAACATTGAGAAGAGAAAGTCGAAATCTCTGCCGCTTAAGACCAGCACGGTAGGAGATGTTAAAGAAGGCTACATGGTGGGCGATGTATCGGCGGATCAGAATCTGGTGAAGATATCAGGTCCCGAATCCGTGGTTTCCAGAATAACAAAGGCACAGGCAGAGGTCGAAGTATCTGGCTTTACAAGCAAGATCAGCACAGACTGTGATATCCGCTTCTACGATGAAAACGGAGTAGAAGTTTCAGCGGGAAATCTGGACCGGAGCATTACGAAGGTCAGGGTGAATGTCGAAATCCTGGAGATGAAGACAGTGCCGATCAGCTATACGGTAACCGGAACGCCGAAGAGTGGATATGAGCTGACCGGAGAGATAAACGGAACAAGAAATTATGTAGTTATCGCGGGCAGATCCAAGGTAATTGATTCCATAGGCTCGATCGAAGTGCCGGGAGAAGTACTGGATGTGACAGATGCTGCCGAAAATGTAACGGCACAGATTGATCTGAAGGATTACCTGCCGGATGGCGTTATTCTGGCGGAAGATGATTTCAGCGGAATGGTATCTGTGACAGCTTATATTGAACAGCAGAAGGAAAAAGAAATTACCCTTAAAGTGAAGGATATTGCCCTGAACAATATGCCACAGGGCTTTCAGGGTGAGATCACCGATCCGGAGGAAACCTATACCGTTACTTTGGTAGGGCTTGCGGCAGACCTTGATGCAGTTAACGAGAGAGAGATCGGGGCACTGGTAGATGTTGCAGCATGGATGACAGATCATGATATGGAAGAAATGACAACCGGGTATCATGATATGCCAGTGGAAATTGTTATAGATAATGACCGGATTTCCTTAAAACAGGAAGTTCAGGTGCGCGTCCATGTTACGGAAGAGTAACGGCAGGACGAAGTGTTTATAGAAAGGATCAGGTATTCGATATGAGCAGATTGTTTGGTACAGATGGTGTAAGAGGAGTAGCAAATGAGGAGTTGACCCCATTTCTGGCGATGCAGCTTGGGCAGGCCGGAGCCTATGTCCTGACAAAGGAGAATGAACACAAACCGACAATCATGGTGGGATGCGATACAAGAATTTCCGGCGATATGCTGGCTAACGCCCTGATGGCCGGAGCTTGTTCCGTAGGTGCAAATGCTGTATATGTGGGAGTGGTACCGACACCGGCGGTAGCCTATCTGACCAGAAAATATAAGGTTGATGCAGGTGTTGTTATTTCAGCGTCACACAATCCGGTTGAGTACAACGGAATCAAGTTTTTTGATGGAAATGGATATAAGCTGCCGGATTCTCTGGAGGATGAAATCGAAGCCCTGATCAAGAGCGGCATGCAGGGAGTTAAGTTCCCGATAGGAGCAGGCGTCGGAAAGATCAAGTATCGTACCGATGCAAGAGAAGAGTATATTAATCATGCCATGAAGGCAGTCAATGTAGATCTGAGAGGTTTGAAGATTGTTCTGGACTGCGCGGAAGGTGCCTCCTACTATACATCCGTAGAAACGATGAAGGAACTGGGAGCTGAAGTGGTGGCAATCCATAACAATCCGGATGGAACCAATATCAATGCAAACTGTGGCTCCACACACATGGAGGAACTGCAGGCCCGCGTTGTATATGAGAAAGCGAATGTCGGACTTGCATTTGATGGAGATGCAGACCGGCTATTGGCAGTAGATGAATTGGGAAATATTGTGGACGGCGATCAGATCATGGCGCTTGTCGGCAATCATATGAAACAGCAGGGCAAGCTGAAAAAGGATACGATTGTTGCTACGGTTATGAGTAATCTTGGATTTTTCCTGATGGGTGAAAAGAACAAGATCCATATCGAACAGACAAAGGTCGGGGATCGGTACGTGCTTGAGCGGATGAGAGAAATCGGCGCAAGCCTCGGTGGTGAGCAGTCAGGCCACGTTATTTTCCTGGATGAGAATACGACAGGAGATGGTCTGCTGAGTGCACTGCATGTATTGCAGGTTATGGTGGAGACAGGCAAGCCACTGTCCGAACTTAAGAAAATCATGGAGGTAATGCCGCAGGCATTAGTGAACGCAAAGGTTCCGAACCATAAGAAAGAACAGTATATGGAGTATCCGGAAATCGCGGAAGCCATTGAAGCTCTGAATAAGAAATTTGCCGGAGAAGGACGTGTTCTGATCAGACCTTCAGGTACAGAACCACTTGTCAGAGTCATGATCGAGGGCAAGGATCAGAAGATGATCGATGCAGAAGCAAGGAAGTTAGCGGAATTGATTCAGAATATTATGCTCTGATACTTGAGATACTGATTAAAAAATGATATAGTTTAGATAGGTCATGATCGGGATTACGAGATTGTGATGAGTAGTAGATGGAGGAATAAAGGTATGGTAAGCCAGAAGGTAGTCATCAAAAATCCTACGGGACTACACCTAAGACCGGCAGGCATCCTATGCAAGGAAGCAATGCAGTTTAAATCATTAATAACATTTACATTTAGAGATAATACAGCGAATGCGAAGAGTGTTCTAAGTGTGCTGGGTGCATGTGTTAAGTGTGGTGATGAGGTCGAATTTGTGTGTGATGGCGAAGACGAAGAAGAGGCACTTAAAACATTGGTCAGTGCAGTGGAAAGTGGTCTTGGAGAATAATTTTTTAGCCCGTTGTGTATCAACGGGCTTTTATTATGGTTGAAAAAGAAAACAGGAGGGATATTACACATGTTAAACTACAAACATTATCGTAAGAATCCGGTGATCGATTATCCGGAGAGAGAATGGCCAAACAAGGAGATCGAGAAAGCTCCTATCTGGTGCAGCGTGGATCTGCGGGATGGCAATCAGGCACTGATCGATCCCATGGTGGTTTCTGAGAAGATCGAGTTTTTTAATTATCTGGTAAAGCTGGGCTTCAAGGAAATTGAAATTGGTTTTCCGGCAGCAAGTCAGATCGAGTTTGATTTTTTGAGACAGTTGATAGACCGTAAGCTGATCCCCGATGATGTGGTAGTACAGGTGCTGACACAGTGCCGTGAAGAGCTTTTAGCCAGAACATTTGAGGCTATTCAGGGCTGTAAACAGGCCATTGTGCATATCTATAATTCAACCTCAACCTTGCAGAGAGATGTTGTATTCCATATGAACAAGGATGAGATTATCAATATTGCCGTTGAAGGAACCAAGATGGTGAAGCGGTACGCCAAAGATTTCCCCGGAAAGATTATTCTGGAGTATTCCCCGGAAAGCTTTACAGGTACGGAACTGGATTTCGCACTTGATATCTGTACTGCAGTACAGGATGAATGGGGACCGACCAAAGAGAACCCGATGATCATCAACCTTCCGTCTACAGTGGAGATGAACACACCGAATGTATATGCAGATCAGATCGAATGGATGAACAAACACTTTAAGAACAGAGAGAGCATTATCCTCAGCGTACATCCACACAATGACCGTGGAACCGGAGTGGCAAGCGCAGAGTTGGCACTGCTTGCCGGAGCTGACCGTGTGGAGGGAACACTTTTCGGAAACGGAGAGAGAACAGGTAATGTGGATGTGCTGAACATTGCTTACAACATGTTTTCGCAGGGAATCGATCCAAAGCTCGCAATCGAGCATGTAAATGAAAGTATAGAAATCTATGAGAGATGCTGTAAGATACCGATCCATCCGAGACATCCCTATGCCGGAAAGCTTGTGTTTACCGCTTTCTCCGGATCACATCAGGATGCGATCAACAAAGGTGTGCAGGCCCTCAAAGAAAGAGGAGGAGAGATCTGGCAGGTACCATATCTGCCGATCGATCCGGCAGACATCGGAAGAGAATACGAGCCGATCGTCCGTATCAATTCCCAGTCCGGAAAGGGCGGCGTAGCCTTCATCATGGATACCTATTTCGGGTTCAAGCTGCCGAAGGGAATGCACAGAGAGTTTGCTGATGTTATCCAGAAAATTTCCGAGAAACAGGGTGAAGTATCACCGGATCAGATCATGGAGAACTTCCGGCTTGAATACCTGGATCGCAAAGAGCCAATCCACTTCCGCAAGCTGCGCGTAGATGATCTGAGTGGAGAGACCGATTCCGAATTTGATACAAAGGTATATGTAACCTATACGAATGCCGGTGTGGAGAAGAACTTCGAGGCAGTCGGCAACGGCCCTATCGATGCGGTTAAGAGAGGACTGCAGGTAGAGCTTGGAATTGACATTAAGATCCTTGATTATGAAGAGCATGCCCTTCAGAGTGGATCTAACTCCCAGGCAGCAGCCTATATTCACCTGCTGGATGTGGAGAGCGGACACGTTACCTACGGTGTCGGCGTAAGCTCCAACATTACAAGAGCTTCTGTAAGAGCTATTTTCTCTGCTATCAACCGTCTTGGACTTGGACAGAACTAATACACGCGGAAAAAAGTCAGACCGAGCAAGAAAGGTAGCCGGGCATGACGTTCCGGAAAGGAAGGATACAGCATGGAAAAGACAGAGTTGCTTCGTAAGTGGATAGAAGAGAGTAACAATATTGTATTTTTCGGTGGAGCCGGAGTCTCTACAGAGAGTGGAATTCCGGATTTCAGAAGTGTGGATGGACTGTATCACCAGCAATATGATTATCCGCCGGAAACAATCCTGAGCCATACCTTTTACCGTAAGAAACCGGAAGAGTTCTTTCGCTTTTACCGGGCGAAAATGCTGTGTCTGGACGCAGAACCCAACGCCGCACACAGGAAGCTGGCGCAGTGGGAAAAGGAAGGAAAACTGAAGGCAGTGGTGACACAGAATATTGACGGTCTGCACCAGAAGGCCGGAAGCCAGAGGGTGCTTGAACTGCATGGAAGCGTCCTTCGCAATTACTGTGAAAACTGCGGAAAGTTCTATGATGCAGAATATATTCTGCATTCACAGGGAATACCCAGATGTGAATGCGGCGGATGCATCAAGCCGGATGTCGTGCTGTATGAGGAAGGACTGGATCAGCAGACACTTTCAGATTCGATATCTTTTATCAGCAATGCGGATATATTGATCGTAGGAGGAACTTCGCTGGCGGTTTATCCGGCAGCGGGACTTCTCGATTACTACCGGGGGAATAAACTGGTGCTGATCAACAGGACAGCCACCCCGAAGGATTCTATGGCGGATCTGGTAATACAGGGAAGCATTGGAGAGATTTTTGCAAAGCTTCCCTGACCGATAAGGAAGGAGCAGTAATGGATATTCAGGTAGGAGATATTTTAAAATTAAAAAAAGAACATCCCTGCGGCTCCAGGGAATGGGAAGTGCTGCGTATCGGAGCGGATTTCAGACTGCGCTGCATGGGATGCGGACATCAGATTATGATCGCACGCAGACAGGCAGAAAAAAATATTAAAGATGTTATACGCAAGACGCAATAAACAGAAAAAAGGACTTGCCTGCAGTTGAAATCTATGGTATCATAAGAAATCGTGATATACTAATTTGGCATATAGCCAACACATCCTTGCTCCTTTTTCAGAAAGGGGCCAGAGACCAAAAGGAGGTAACGAAGCATGAACAAATATGAATTAGCCGTTGTTGTTAGTGCAAAGATCGAAGATGACGAAAGAGCTGCTACTTTAGAGAAAGCAAAAGCTTTAGTAGAAAGATTCGGTGGAAAAATTACGAATGTTGACGACTGGGGTAAGAAGAGATTAGCTTATGAAGTTCAGAAGATGAAAGAAGCTTACTATTACTTCATCCAGTTTGATGCAGAGAGTACTGTTCCGGCTGAAATCGAAAGCCGTATCCGCATTATGGACAATGTCATCAGATACCTGTGCGTTAGACAAGACGAGAAATAGAAAGAGGTATTTATGAACAAGGTTATACTTATGGGGCGTTTGACCAGAGATCCCGAGGTTCGGTATTCTCAGGGGGAGAACGCGATGGCAGTAGCCAGATATTCACTGGCTGTAGATCGTAGATTTAACCGTAATAACAGTGAGCAGACAGCAGATTTTATCAACTGCGTAGCCTTTGGCAGAGCAGGAGAGTTTGCTGAGAAATATTTCCACAAGGGAACCAAGGTTGCAATCACCGGACGTATCCAGACCGGAAGCTACACCAACAAAGATGGTGTGAAGGTTTATACGACGGATGTTGTAGTGGAAGAACAGGAATTTGCTGAGAGCAAAAACAGTGCCGGAAACGGTGATGGTGGATTTGCCCCTGCAAACAGACCGGAACCGGCAGCAGCCGGAGATGGGTTCATGAATATTCCTGACGGAATCGACGAAGAACTGCCGTTCAACTAATTGTCAGACCTGTGCTTACAGGCCGAATGAAGAAGGAGGCAAACATCATGGCATTTAATAAAACAGACAAGCCGGATTTCCCTAAGAAAAAGGGCGGAATGCGCAGAAGAAAAAAAGTTTGTGTATTCTGTGGTAAAGATAATGTGATTGATTACAAAGATACAAACAAGCTGAAAAGATATGTATCTGAGAGAGGTAAGATTCTTCCCAGAAGAATTACCGGAAACTGTGCTAAGCATCAGAGAGCTCTTACTGTAGCAATCAAGCGCGCAAGACACGTAGCACTGATGCCTTACGTTCAGGACTAAAGCCTTGTAAAATAAAGGTTTTTGAGCATTAGGAATTGTGTTTTGACACAAAATTGACACAATATTTTTGACTCAGACTTAAAGAGACCAGTTTTTCAATTGGTCTCTTTTTTTTATGGCGACTGCTAATCAGAGCGGGATTCGCAAAACGTATCTCGTTTCTGGGGGGATAGAAGTATTACATTAAAATGCAGGAGGAAATGATTTGATAATTAAAAAAGTTAAGCAATTCTGTTATAGTGAGCGGCATCTAAATCGGTTGTTCCTTGCACAAATTGGGACGAGTATTAAGAATTATGCACGCTTGCCCCGCTTTAATTATGTATTAAAGCACATTCAGAAATCGCCTTGTTTTTTTGCAGAATTGTCACAACAAGCGGGATGTTTCGACCAGGCCCATTTCGATAAAGATTTTAAGGCTATTAGTGTGTTAGCCCTCAAGTATATCTAAAAACTATGTCCGATTTTTACTATGACGGAGCAGAGATATGCAATACAATTTTCTCAATAAAGGAATGAATATGAAATATCAAGGTTGTCTTTTAGCAGTTAGAGACATCTCTGCTTCTATACATTTTTATGAAAATGTGCTTCACCAAAACGCCATAATGGATATTGGCGTACACGTAACTTCCAAGTCTATTTTGAAGTAGAAGATTTAGACAAGGTATATGCTGAATTGAAAAGCATATCGAACTTACAATGGTTACATGAAATTACGCTGCTATGAGTGGAGCCTTTTTTGAAACTTTTGTAATTTCAGAAATTTTAAAAAGTTACTCTAATCAAGGCTTGGATTATCGTTATTTTGTGTCCTACTATCGTGGAAAAGACAGGAAAAAGACAAATAGAAACGGCATCTTGGTAGAGGAAGAAGCGGAGATTGATTTTATCATAGAAAAGGATGGAATACTATATCCTGTAGGAATCAAGAAAAATGGTAAGGTGACAGCGGGGAATGGGAGCGGTAATATGCAATTGTTCTGCACCGGGGCTTTTGCGGGAAAATGTCTTACAGCTTCCCTACTGGTATCTGTAGTACAGGACTAAAAGGCCACCCACCCGAAAGGGCGGTTGGTCTTTTTTTAGTGGCGGAAAATTAGTGGTGATGCTATAATAGGGATGTTGTAACAGAAATGGCAGAAAAAGAATTCTGCGTAGAGACTCAGGTAGGATGGATCATGAAGAATAGTGTCAAATTAAAGGGGAGAATGAAATCATATCTGCAATCTTCCCTGTATCTTGGGTTCCTGCTGATTGCAGTGGATATTTTGATTTATATGATGGATTACCGGGCCGGTCTTGTTCTGAGCGGCTTTATTGTATTTTACATTGCCATTATCTTATCTATGATGCTGTACAATAAGCCTATTATTATGAATGAGCTGGTCAGCTTTGCGACGCAGTATGGACAGATTCAGCGAAGGCTGCTGCGGGATCTTGAGCTGCCGCATGCACTTTTGGATGACAACGGTAAAGTTATCTGGACGAATATTGCATTCGAGAAAGTGGTCCATCAGGAGAAGGGATACCACAAATCGATTACAGCGTTGTTCCCATCTATTACGAAAGACAAGCTGCCGGGATATGGCGGAGAGGATGAAGTCGAGTTTGACATAGACTATGAATCCGGGAATTATATTGCGAAGCTAAAGAAGATCTCGTTGAAAGAGATGGCAGAAAACAGCGACATTATTGAAGCGAAGGGGTATGATGGATACCTCATTGCGTTGTATCTGTTTGATGAAACGGCTTTAAAGATAGCACTGCGCGAGGTAGACAACCAGTCTCTGGCAGTAGGGCTTATCTATCTGGATAATTACGAAGAGGCATTGCAGAGCGTGGAAGAGGTACGCCGTTCGCTGTTGATCGCCCTGATCGATCGAAAGGTAAACAAGTACATTGCGGCGATGGATGGTATCTGCAAGAAGCTGGAGAAGGACAAATACTTTGTCATTATGCGAAAAGAAGCTGTGGCCCAGCTGCAGGAGAGCCGGTTTGACCTGCTTGAGGATGTCAAGACAGTCAATATCGGAAATGAGATGGCGGTCACGATCAGTATCGGAGTCGGCCTTGGCGGTCTGAGTTATGCCCAGAACTATGAGTTTGCGCGCAATGCGATTGATATTGCACTTGGACGTGGTGGAGATCAGGCGGTTGTCAAGGTACCGGAGAATGTGATCTACTATGGTGGTAAGAGCCAGCAGGTAGAGAAGAGCACCCGTGTCAAGGCAAGGGTGAAGGCACATGCGTTGAAGGAAATCATATCCGTCAAGGATGAAGTATATGTCATGGGGCACCGTATGGGAGACGTGGACAGTTTCGGAGCGTCTGTCGGCATATACCGGATAGCGAAAACACTGGATAAGAGAGCACATATCGTACTGGATGACGTTACGTCGTCTATGCGGCCTTTGGTGGAGCTTTTCCAGAATAACAGTGACTACGAGGAAGATATGATCATCAACAATGCGCAGGCGTTGGAGATGGTTGGAAATAATGCGGTTCTTGTGGTTGTAGATGTCAATAAGCCAAGTATCACGGAATGTCCGGATCTGTTAAAGCGGTGTAAGTCGATCGTAGTTCTGGATCACCACAGACAGGGAACGGAAATTATCGAGAATGCAACGTTGTCTTATATTGAGGCCTATGCGTCCTCGGCCTGCGAGATGGTTTCTGAGGTATTGCAGTATATCAGCGACAACCTGAAGCTTCGTTCCGAGGAAGCGGACTGTATGTACTCCGGTATTATGATCGACACCAGCAACTTTATGACCAAAACGGGAGTCAGAACCTTTGAGGCTGCGGCATATCTGCGGAGAAACGGTGCGGATGTCACAAGAGTAAGAAAGATGTTCCGTGACAATGCGGCTGAGTATAAGGCGAAGGCGGATGCGGTAAGTCAGGCGGAAATATATCGGAACTCCTATGCGATATCGGTGTGCCAGAGTGAGGGACTTGAATCCCCTACTGTGGTGGGAGCACAGGCTGCCAATGAATTATTGAATATCAGGGGCATTAAGGCAAGCTTCGTACTGACTTTATATAATGAAGTGGTATATGTGAGTGCAAGATCGATCGATGAAGTGAATGTACAGATCATCATGGAGAGAATGGGTGGCGGCGGCCATCTGAATATTGCAGGTACGCAGATTTCCGGAGGAACTGTAGAGGATGGTATAGAAACCATTAAGAAGACCCTCGATGCCATGATAGCAGAGGGTGAACTGGAAGAATAAGGGAGGAATCAGAATGAAGATTATTTTATTGGAAGATGTAAAATCACTTGGGAAAAAGGGCGAGATCGTCAATGTAAATGACGGATATGCCAGAAACTATGTGCTCCCGAAGAAACTGGGTGTGGAGGCAAATTCAGCCCATATGAATGATCTGAAGCTCCAGAAGGCGAATGCCGAAAAGGTGGCACAGGAGCAGCTGGAAGCAGCGCAGGAACTTGCAAAGGTGCTTGAAACAAAGGAAGTCGTGCTCAAAATGAAATCGGGAGAAGGCGGAAGGGCTTTCGGCTCTGTCTCTTCCAAGGAAATCGCAGTGGCTGCCAAGACACAGTGCGGACTGGAAATCGATAAGAAAAAGATTCAGCTTCAGGACCCGATCAAGGCACTGGGGGTATATGAGGTAAATGTGAAGCTTCATACGAAGGTTATGGGGAAACTGAAAGTTAAGGTTGTAGAGGAATAAAATCAAAAGAAACGGTTGCGGACCGAAAAAGAACAGGAGATGACATACTTTGGAAGAAGCATTATTGAAAAGAATATTGCCTCATAATATGGAGGCGGAGCAGTCTGTCGTCGGTTCTATGTTTATGGATCGCGAAGCGATCGTGGTGGCATCCGAGATCGTGCAGGGAGAAGATTTCTACAACAAACAGTACGGTATTATGTTTGATGTTATGGTAGAGCTAAACGACGAGGGCAGACCGGTCGATCTTGTCACCCTCCAGGATCGCCTGCGGGAAAAGGATGTTCCGCCGGAGGTTTACAGCGTTGAATATTTAAAGGAACTGGTGACATCCGTTCCGACTTCTGCAAACATCAAATATTATGCGGGCATTGTGGCGGAGAAGTCTACACTGCGCCGTCTGATCCGTCTGAATGAGGAAATTGCCAATAACTGTTATGTCGGAAAGGAAAGTCTTGAGGACATATTGGCAGATACTGAAAAGAGAGTATTCGATCTGGTGCAGAGAAGAAACACCGGAGAATTCGTGCCGATCAGGCAGGTTGTCATGAATGCCATGGATAATATTGAGAAGGCTTCCCACAATCAGGGAAATGTGACCGGTGTGGCAACCGGCTTTTTGGATCTGGATTACAAGACGGCAGGTATGCAGCCGTCCGACCTGATTCTGGTGGCGGCACGTCCTTCCATGGGAAAGACGGCTTTTGTCTTAAATGTCGCGCAATATGTGGCTTTTCGTCAAAATAAGACAGTTGCCATTTTCAGTCTGGAAATGTCGAAGGAACAGCTCGTAAACCGTCTGTTCGCCATGGAATCCAAGGTGGATTCCCAGCATTTACGAACTGGAGATCTTTCGGATACGGAGTGGGAGAAGCTGATTGAGAGTGCGGGAGTGATTGGCAAATCGAATCTGATCATCGATGACACACCCGGCATCAGCATCTCGGAACTGAGATCAAAATGCCGTAAGTATAAACTGGAACACAATCTGGAAATGATCATCATTGACTACCTGCAGTTGATGTCCGGCAATGGAAAGTCTACGGACTCCAGACAGCAGGAGATTTCGGATATATCACGATCGCTGAAGGCTTTGGCGAGAGAGCTTCATGTGCCTGTTATTGCGCTTTCACAGCTCAGCCGTGCGGTGGAGCAGAGACCGGATCACAGACCGATGTTGTCCGACCTGCGTGAGTCGGGAGCAATCGAGCAGGATGCCGACGTGGTCATGTTCATCTACCGTGACGATTACTATAATAAGGATACGGAGAAAAAGGGAATTGCCGAGATTATCATTGCCAAACAGAGAAACGGCCCGATCGGTACGGTAGAGCTGGTATGGCTTCCTGATTTCACCAAATTTGCCAATCTGGATTACCGGCCGATGAATTCCTAGGGAATTTTGTGCGATAAAATAAACTGGAATTATAAGGAATTTTATAGTAAAGTAAAACATAAGATAAGAGAATGATCCCGCATACAAAAGAGACAAGCTTAGGTGGCCTGACTCTTTTTTTAGGGCAAAACTGGTACGAATAGAAATGGGGAGCAATATGGAACAGACAATTTATTACATTTCAGAAGCGGCACAGAAGGTTCAGGTGGAGAGTCATGTTCTTCGATACTGGGAAGATGAGTTAAAGCTTCCGATCCATCGGAATGAAATGGGACATCGATGCTATACGGAGCAGAATATTGAGCAGTTGAAAGAAATTAAGACATTGAAAGAACAGGGGCTTCAGTTGAAGGCCATTAAAGCGATTCTGGGAAAGGGAGAAAACACTATTTTGGACAAGGCACAAAAATATATTGTTTCATTGTCGAAAGATCCTGATCCGGAGAAGACAGTCATCTATCCGGTGGAAGAGACAAAGGAGGAAAGCGCTGTGGATATCACCAAGCAGGCAGGACAGGCAGCAGCTTTGCAGGAACGCGTAAAGTGCATGAAGGAAAAGGCAGAGGCGGAGGTGTGTGTGCTGCCACAGAGTGTAGAGAACAAAGAGCCTTCTGTCTGCGAAAAGGAGATTGTGCGGGAAGAGGGAGTAAATGAAAAGGCTGCAAGACTTCAGCTTTTGCTCCAGCATATGATCACGGACGCCGTAAAGAGTGCAAACCGGGAATTGTGTACCGATGTCAAGGACAGTATTTTGAAGGAACTTGACTATCAATTCCGTATGCAGGAGGAACGGGATGACGAACGGTGGAAAAAAGAGGAGGAGCATTACCGGAAGATCGACGAGATGATCCGTGAGCGTCATGCATTCAAAGAAAAACCGAAAAAAGAAAAGAAAAAATCCCCGATCAGTTTCTGACCGGGGATTGTCTTTCGTGTAATTAACCCTGAGAAATAGAACCTGTAGGGCATGTACCTGCACAAGAACCGCAATCGATACATTTTGTTGCATCGATCTCGAACTTACCATCTCCCATGCTGATAGCTCCAACAGGGCACTGTGCCTCACAAGCACCACAAGCTACACAAGCGTCGCTGATAACAAATGCCATGATCGTATCCTCCTTAATATAAATGATTAGACTATGTGAGATTGACAACAAATTATCAATCTCTTGCATTCTATTTTAATATAAAACCTATGAATATACAAGTGCAAAAGTTGGAAAATATCTTGCACGAAAGGAATTTTACGCTTATACTAAAAGCGTCTCGTGGGAATGAGAAAAAAGATCCGGGACATACTACAGTATAAATGGTAGAAAACATAATACCAAGATTATCATATGGAGGAAAGTTTATGGGACAGATCAGCAAGGATACAACAATCGGTGAGGCACTTAGAATTAATATGGATATTGCTCCGGTACTGATGGAGATCGGCATGCATTGCCTCGGATGCCCGTCTGCCCAGGGAGAAACTCTGGAAGAAGCAGCAATGGTACACGGAATACCGGTGGAAGATCTTATGGCTAAGATCGATGCTGTTACAGGCGCGTAAGCCACACAGATAAAGGCTATAAAAAAGGTTGGTACCGGATGACGGGACCAACCTTTTTACATACATTCCATTAAATATTTGCCAGCGATGCAAGAGCATCTTCCCTGATGAGCGGATCAAAATGTTCTTCCAGATGTGCTCTGGCTGTATTTGCCGACCGCATGGGCTGTCCGTACTCGGAAGCAATATTGCAAAGACGGTTGTACTGCGAGGCGGAGGCACTGCCAATTTCCAGAAACAGGAGATAGGTGCCGGCCTGGGTATCCTTATACAAAGAACTGGAGATCCCTGATAGATTGGCCACGTGAGCCAGACGTATCACTTCGTTCAGTGTCCGGAAAGAAAATACCTGATCACCTGCGTTTACCGTTTCGCGTTTTCCGTCGGACGGAGCGGGAGAAGCAGTAGTTTCCACGTTTTCGGTGTCTTCGGAGCTGCTGAGTTTACGCAGCATATTCAGGACATCATCGGCTCCGTCTGCAAAGCCGTCGAGAAGTTCTTCCTCTTCGACGATATCCTCATCCTCATCGTGTACAGAAGGGGAAAACTTGGAAAATCTAGTATCGAGCTCCTCAGGATCTTCAACCTTGGTGATAATGAGCACGATACATTCCGCATTGAGGGGAATCGCTTCTATCATAAGGGGAATATCTTCTGCCTCGAAGCCACATTCATAAGCAGCCTGCTGCATCATTTCCCGGAAAAGGTTCTTAGCCTTATCAGTTCCGTATGCCAGTTCACTGATTTTTATCTCTCTGTTGGCCAGATCTTCACGTGTAAGTGTACAACGGATCTGGTGATCATTTACTTTTTCTATTTTCATGAATTATCACATCCTTTTTGATTACAAGTATCTTAATACTTAGCGGATATTTTCGTCAATACCGCGAAGAAAGTGTTTAAAAAATTTTCATAATTTTGAAGAAAATACTTGCTTTTTGTAAAAATTACAGATATAGTCAAAATGTAAGATGTCTCCGGGCAGTATGCTCAGAAGGGAGGCAAAGCGTATAAATCATAAATAACATCTACTTCTTCGCAAGATCACAGGGAAGAAGGTCTTACAGGTCAGGTGCCTGGTCAGAAATCGTATCTTATTTCTTTTTTCACAAATTATAATTCACAGGGAATGAGAAGGTTATACAGTTATTTTATATTTCAGCGCGTCCGGGATATCTTTTGTGTTCTGCTTTTTTGTTTTCATCCGCAACGGCTGCCTACTGTTATCATATGCGGTTAGTATATCACGATACTTTCTTTTGGACGCAATTTGTGACAGTGGATACAAAGACATGTCGGGAAGTCCCCGCTTCGCATCGACGGTCGGGCCGGAGAAAGACGTAAATTGGCTTTTTATGCGGAATACAATGGAAAAATGTCAGATTACTGATGACTGTGGCAGAATAGTTTGATATAATAGGACGGTCAGAAAGGAGCTGGAAAAATGAAAAAATGGATTCCGGCACTTGTTGCGATCGTCCTTATTATCGTGATTGGTGCAGTTGCACTTGGAGGAAAGATACTGGAGAGGTATTCTTATTCCAAAGAGCAGGCAAATTTAGCAGAATATTTCGATGTGAGGGGAGATGGGGATGTTCCCATTATCCTGCAGGATGAGAGGATAGAAGAACATGCCAGACTTCTGGATGGCGTATGCTACTTCGACTATGCGACTGTACACAAGTATTTTAACGATCGATTTTACGAAGACCCGAAAGAGGGACTTCTTTTGTATACACTGCCCGATGCGATTGTGAGAACAACCATCGGAACCCAGGAGGTGACCAAAGGGGCAGAGCAGGAGAACAGAGACTATATCATTGCCCGCTATGAAGGGGATACGCTGTATGTGGCGGCAGATTTTGTGAAGGAATACACAAATTTTTCCTATCAGCTTTTTGAAAATCCATACCATATGCAGGTTTATACACAGTGGCCTGCACGTCAGATGGCAACCGTAACCAAGGATACGCAGATCCGCTATCAGGGCGGTATCAAGAGTGATATTCTGCGACAGGTTGCAAAGGGTGAGGATGTCGTTGTCCTGGAGGAGATGGAGACCTGGTCCAAGGTAAAGACGCAGGATGCGTATATCGGCTATATTGAGAATAAGAGACTTTCCGAGAAGAGAACAGAGGAGCCGATTCCGGTGACAGACTATGCGGAGCCGGTATATGAGTCCAACACAAGGGATCACAAGATCAATCTCGCATGGCATGGTGTCGGGGGAATGTCCGGGAATGATACCCTTTCGGAAATGATGGCGAATGTCAAGAGTGTCAATGTGATCTCGCCGACCTGGTTTGCGCTTACGGACAACGAGGGAAATTTCAGCAGCTATGCTTCGCAGGAGTATGTGGACAAGGCACATGCAATGGGACTTGAGGTGTGGGCTCTGGTCGACAACTTTACAGGCGGTGAGGTGGACACCTACGAGGTACTTGCCGGAACTACAAAGCGTACAAAGCTGATCGACAGTCTGGTAGCGACAGCACTTCAGTATGGACTGGACGGTATCAATGTCGACTTTGAGAATATCAGTCAGGAGGCGGGAGAACCGTTTATTGAGTTTATCAGGGAGTTATCCATACCCTGTAGAGAGCACGGTCTGGTTCTTTCCGTAGATAACTATGTGCCAATGGATCATACCGATCACTATGACCGTGCAGAACAGGGCGTGGTGGCTGACTATGTGATCATTATGGGATATGATGAGCATTATAAGGGAAGCAAAGAGGCCGGTTCTGTGGCTTCGATCAACTTTGTGGAGCAGGGAATTTCTGATACGGTAGCACAGGTTCCGGCAGAGAAGGTGATCAATGCCGTGCCGTTCTATACGAGAATCTGGCAGACAAACGGAACAACGGTAGACAGTCAGGCTGTGGGTATGGAGATGGCACAGCAGTATATCAAAGAGCATGGAATCGCGACGGTGTGGGACGAGGAGACCTGTCAGAACTACGGAGAATACCAGTCTGGGGACAACTATTTCCAAGTATGGCTGGAGGACGAACAGTCTATGCAGGTCAAATTGAACATCATGAGCAAATATAATATAGCCGGTGTGGCAGAGTGGAAGCTTGGATTTGAGGAACCCGGCATCTGGGATGTCATAGAGGCCTATATGAACCAGTGATGACAAGGCGAAAAATTTAATTTTCTTTTGAAAAATCTGAATGGCAGGGCAAAAGATTTCATATGAATTTACAGAGGAACTGATCGGAATGTAAAATATGAAGCCTGCTTGCTTTGCCAAATGCCGGAAAAATGCTACAATAGAAGAGAAAGACAAGACGGACGGACGCGAAATCCTGTTCCGGGTGATCTTGGTCTGTATGATGTTACTGGCGGGATACTTTGCAGTGCGCGGTGGACAGCGCATGGTGTTGTCCAGCCAGATACAACCGCCCGGAAAGAGCAGATACTGTGTTGTGATCGATGCCGGTCATGGAGGAATGGACCCCGGTAAGATCAGCGTGGACGGAAGTCTTGAGAAGGATATTAATCTGCAGATTGTCAAAAAGCTGCAGAAGTTTCTGGAGATGGAGGACGTAGAGGTTATCCTGACCAGAGATTCGGACTCAGGACTGTATGATGAACATGCTTCCAACAAAAAGGTGCAGGATATGAAGAACCGGGTAGGGGTGATCGAAAAGAGCACGCCGGATCTGACAGTGAGTATTCATCAGAACAGCTACCATGAGGAATATGTGCATGGGGCGCAGACCTTTTATTATCAAAGCAGCACAAACAGTAAGGAACTGGCGGAGAAAATACAGGACAGGATGATCCTTGGACTGGACCCGGACAATACCAGACAGGCCAAGCCGAATGACAGCTATTATCTGCTGAAAAAGACTTCCTCCCCGATCGTTATCGTGGAGTGCGGTTTTTTGTCAAATTATGAGGAAGCACAGAAGCTGGCGTCTGATTATTATCAGGAAAAGACTGCGTGGGCTATTCATCTGGGAATCATGCAGTATTTGAACAGTATGGCAGATAACAAAGGAAATCAGTGATAGGGAAGTGTTGATAGTTGAATACCGAAATAATTTCGATGAGTGAGAATGCACCGGACGCAGAAGGTCTGTCCAGGGCAGGAAGGATAATTCGTGAGGGAGGACTTGTGGCCTTCCCCACAGAGACGGTTTACGGACTTGGCGGAGATGCCCTGAATCCGGAGTCTTCCCGGAAAATATATGCTGCCAAGGGAAGGCCGTCTGATAATCCGCTGATCGTGCATATAGCGGATATGGATGCCCTTCCGGCAATTGTGAGGGAGATACCCCGGAACGCGGCCAGACTGGCGGAGATTTTCTGGCCGGGACCGCTTACCATGATCTTTCAGAAGTCGGACAAGGTGCCGCTTGAAACGACGGGAGGACTGGATACGGTGGCAGTGCGGATGCCGGTTCATAAGGTGGCAAGAGAGTTTATCAGGGAAGCGGGCGGCTATGTGGCGGCACCGAGCGCCAATCTTTCGGGAAAACCAAGTCCGACGGTAGCCAAATATGTGATAGAGGACATGGATGGCCGCATTGAGATGATCATTGACGGCGGCAGTGTGGACATCGGGCTGGAATCTACGATCGTAGATATGACTTCGGAAACACCGACTATTCTGCGTCCGGGATACATTACGAAGGAGATGCTCGAAGAAGTGCTACAGACGGTGGAAGAAGACTGTACTCTGATGCGGGCCGATTCCGGACAGGCACCCAAGGCTCCCGGCATGAAATACAGGCATTATGCGCCGAAGGGAGATCTGACGATTGTAGAGGGAAAACCGGATGCGGTGACGGCCTATATCAATGAACAGACCGCGTTTTTTGCAGGGCAGGGGAAAAAGGTAGGCGTGATCGGAACCGATGAGTCGATTTCCTGCTACAAAGCACAGGCGTGCAAGAGCGTGGGAACCAGAAAAAAGGACAGTACGATAGCAAAAGAACTGTATAGAGTTTTACGGGAATTTGACGATGAGGAGGTAGAGGTGATCTTCTCAGAGTCATTCAGCACGGAAGGTTTTGGACAGGCTATTATGAACAGACTGCTCAAAGCTGCGGGACATAAAGTGATCAATCTGGAAGGAGAAGAGATAGTATGATAGCAATTGGAAGTGACCATGGTGGATTTGACCTTAAGGAGAAGGTGATTGCGCACCTGAAAGAGCAGGGAGTAGAGTGTAAGGATCTGGGATGCTATGACAAAAGCTCCTGTGATTACCCGATATACGGAAAGGCTGTTGCTGAGGCGGTAGCATCCGGCGAATGTGAAAAGGGAATCGTGATCTGCACCACCGGAATCGGAATTTCGATCACGGCAAATAAGGTGCCGGGAATCCGCTGTGCGTTGTGCGCGGATACCGTATCGGCTAAACTGACCAGACTGCACAATGATGCGAATGTGCTGGCCATGGGAGCCGGAATTGTCGGAGAAAACCTTGCCATGGGAATCGTGGATACATTCCTCGCGACAGAGTTTTCAGGGGAAGAGAGACATCAGAGAAGAATTAATCTGATCGAAAACAAATAGCGGAGATCTGGTATGAGGACAAAGCGGGATTTGGCCCTGTGTCTTGCTTTTGCCCTGTTTGTGGCAATGCTGCCTATGACTGTTCATGCAACCGAGGAAACGAAGCAGAGGATTGAACAGGCAGAGCAGGAGAAGAAAGATACAGAGTCTAAGCTGGATGAGACGGAAGAGAATCTTGACAAACTGAATGAACAGAAGAGCAGCCTGGAAGGAACGCTTACGACGTTGAACACGGAGCTGTCGCAGGTCAGTAATAACCTGAATGATCTGGAAGGGAAGATCACCGATAAAGAGGATGAGATTGACACCCTGACCCGAAAGATCGAACAGGCCAATAAGGACCTGGAAGAGGCGATTACGCTCAAGGATGATCAGTATGAGAAGATGAAGAAGCAGATACAGTTTATGTATGAACGAAGCGATTCACTGTACCTGGAACTGATCTTTTCGGCGGGCAGCTTTTCGGATTTCCTGAATAAAAATAACTATATAGAGCAGCTTTCCTCCTATGAGCAGAATGCACTGGATGAGTACAAGCAGGCGCAGGCAGCGATCGAGCAGAAGAGAGAGGAACTGGAGGCGGACAAGGCAGCTCTGGAGGCAGACAAGGTGGAATTGAACGACTACAAGGTACAGGTGGTTGCGGAGCAGAGCCGTGTCTCCGGTCTGGTGAGCCAGACCTCTAATTCCATCAATGCGACAGCAAGCCAGATATCGGATGCAGAGGCAGCAGCACTTGCCTATGAGCAGAAGCTCAAGGAGCAGGAAGAAAACCTGACGGCCCTGCGTGCAAAGCTGGCAGAGGAAATCAGGCTGGCAGAACTGGCGGCACAGTCAAGCTGGAGAGATATTTCGGAAGTGGCCTTTGCAGAGGGTGACAGATATCTTCTGGCCAATCTGATTTACTGTGAGGCTGGAGGCGAGCCGTATGTAGGACAGGTCGGAGTGGGCTCGGTCGTAATGAACCGCGTGCTCAGTTCCGTATTTCCCAATACGATCACCGGTGTGATCTATCAGTCCGGACAGTTTGCACCGGTTGCGAGTGGACGACTGGCATTGGCGCTTGCAGAGAACAGGGCGACGGCGAGCTGTTATCAGGCAGCGGATGAGGTTATGAACGGAACAACCAATGTGTCTAACTGCGTCTTTTTCAGAACGCCGGTAGAAGGCATCACACCAAAGTATACGATAGGCGGGCATATCTTTTATTAAAGATATCCGGAGAGATTCTATACCAATCCTATAACAACGCAATAAAATGGCGGTACTCTTCGCGAAGAGTACCGCCTGTCTGTTTTGTATTCAATCATTTAAAAAGCTTCTGCGGATTCACGGCTGTTGATCGGCTCCTGGAGAGACGAAAATTCACTGGCATAAATCCGCGACAGGAGACTGTTGAGCCGAAGGAGTGATTTCTTGAGAAGGTCTTCTGTCAGAAGGCCGGACTCCAGTGCTGTCACAAGCTCATCGAGGTCAACCACTTTGACGAAGCCGTCAGGATATACAATGACGTCGGCAAGAAGATCGGTAACGATGTAGGTATCGGTCTCAGGGCGATATTCGTAATCGACGATATCGCAGTACCAGTACAGAAGGGAACCGTCAGGCCGGTAGAATTTGCTCACCTTGATCCCCTGCTCCAGATAATAGCAGGAATAGCCGTGATGCAGATCCTTGCGTGGCTTCAATGAGTGCCATGCCGTGACGATCACATGAGAATCCTGATACAAAATCCTGTCATCTTTGAGCAGGATACATTCAGCCGGAATCAGACGCTTTCGGTATAGGATGGGCATGCTTGGTTACCTCCTTGTTCTTATACGTTAGGTTACACTTACCTTTGACAAAAGTCAATGAAAAATGTCCGGTTTCAGAGCCCGTTTTGATGAATATGCTGGACAAATGTAAAGAAAATGTATATAATTTTAATGTTCGCGGAACATTTTATAAGCGGATTGCCATACGGAATGAATATGAAGGGAAAGGCTGTGAAAAATAATAGAAACGTCTATCAGGCTTTAATGATGATTAGTCAGTTCGGTATTAACATGCTTGTTCCCATTTTTCTTTGTTCATTCTGCGGAATGTATCTCGACAGGAAGCTGAATACGTCTTTCTTTTTTGTGTTTTTGTTTTTTGTCGGGGCACTGGCTGGATTCACCAATGTGTTTCGGTTTGCACGCAAGATTTATAACCAGCCTGCAAGGACGAGAAAGCACAGAACAAATAAAATGGATCGGAGCGATGACCGTGAGAAAAAAGGTGGATGCGACTCTGTTTGAATTGTGTCTGGGAATCTTTTTATATGGAGTGATCTTTGAGTGCGTGCTCTTATGTTTTTCCCGTAACGCCTCTTACAGTATAGGGCTTTGGTGCGGTGTTATCGCTGCCATAGCAGGATCGATCCATATGTGGGTGACACTTGACAGAAGCATGGAGCTGATACAGAAGTCTGCAACTGCAAAGGTTGCGACCAACTATATTGTGCGGTATCTGCTATTGGCTGCAGTAATAGGGGTGCTTGCGGTTACGGGGATTGGAAATCCGATCTTTGCTTTTCTGGGATATATGGGCATGAAATTATCGGCGTATTTAAATCCGCAGATAAAAAAGCTGAATGTCCGCTTTTTTAAGGTAGGTATATAAGATATATTTGATATATGGAAATAGCATACTGCAATAAAATATGACACAGTATAAGGAGGTGAAAATATGGGACAAGGAATTCTTTTATCCGGTGGAGCGGATGTTGATTTTATGATCCATGGGGTATTCTCCTATGAACTGTTTGGACAGACATTATGGATAACGACGACACATGTATGTGTGCTGATCGTGATGCTGGTTATCACAGTATTCTGTCTGGCGGCAAACCGTGCGGTGAAGCATGCAACAGAAGTGCCGGGCACATTTCAGAATATCGCAGAACTGGTAGTGGAGAAGCTGGATGGTATGATCGGCGGAGTTATGGGCAGATTCAGTCCGAAATTCCGCAACTATATCGGAACCATCTTTATTTTTATCCTGCTGAGTAACATATCCGGTCTGTTTGGTCTAAGACCGCCGACAGCGGACTACGGAGTTACGTTTGCAATGGCGTTGATGTCATTTGTACTGATCCATTACAACGAATTCAAATATCAGAAGCTGAAGGGTGTTATTCAGGGATTGTGTGATCCATGGCCAATCTGGGCACCTATCAATATCATCGGTAATATAGCAGTTCCGATTTCGTTATCGCTGCGTCTGTTTGCGAATATTCTTTCGGGTACTGTTATGATGGCGCTGGTATATGGACTGCTTTCCAAGATTGCGATCATCTGGCCGGCAGCACTGCATGTTTACTTCGACTTGTTTTCCGGAGCAATCCAGACATACGTATTCTGTATGCTGACCATGACGTACATCACAAATGCCTGCACAACAGACGAATAGGCATTAGGATTCACCACAGGTAAGAAACCATTTTTAATTTATAGAATATTAAAGGAGGAAATAAAAATGGGAGAATTTAACAACAATTTTATTTTAGGATGTTCAGCAATCGGTGCAGGTCTTGCAGTTATTGCTGGTATCGGACCTGGTGTAGGCCAGGGTATTGCAGCCGGACATGCGGCAGCAGCAGTAGGAAGAAATCCGGGTGCTAAATCTGACGTTACTTCTACGATGTTGTTAGGCCAGGCAGTTGCAGAGACAACCGGTCTGTATGGTCTGCTTGTAGCCATGCTGCTCATGTTCGTAAAACCTTTATTACCATAATAAGCCTCTGGCAAAATAGAGAAGAAAGGAGGCTAAAAACTTGAATACAGTAGCTACAGGTCTGGTACTGGCCACTGCGGAAATGGAGCCTCGTCTGTTTGATCTGGATTTCCAGCTTCTGGCGGATACATCATTGATGATCATTGCGGTATTTGCACTTTTCCTGGTTGCATCCCATCTGCTTTTCAATCCGGTCAGAGATATGCTGGAGAAGAGACAGGAGAAGATCAAGACAGAGCTGGACAGTGCGGCATCCGATATGGAGAATGCAAGAGTACTCAGGGAAGAGTACGAGGCCAGGTTAAAGGATATCAACAAGGAGGCAGAGACAATTCTGGCAGAGGCCAGAAAAAAGGCTCTTGCCAATGAAAACAAGATCGTTGCTGATGCCAAAGAAGAAGCTGCACGTATTATCGAAAGAGCCAATACGGAAGCAGAACTGGAAAAGAAAAAAGCGGTCGATGATATGAAGCGTGAGATGGTAGTTCTGGCATCCATGATGGCCGGAAAAGTTGTGAATGCCGCAATCGATACGACAGTACAGGACAGTCTCATTGAGGAAACATTGAAAGAAATAGGTGAGGATACATGGCTAAGCTAATTTCAAAGACCTATGGCGATGCTCTGTTTGAGCTTGCCGTGGAAGAAGAGAAAGTTGATGTATTATCAGAAGAAATTCTGGAGGTCAAAAAAGTTCTGGACGAAAATCAGGAATTTGGCCGCTTGATGAATCACCCAAAGATCATCAAGGAAGAGAAGATCCAGTTGGCACAGCAGGTGTTCGCAGACAGGATTTCCAAAGAGATTATGGGATTTCTCACCATTATCATTTCCAAGGATCGTTACAGAAATATCGATGAGATTCTGGATTACTTCCTTGCAGAGGTCAAGAAGTATAAGGGAATTGGAGTTGCGACTGTGACGACGGCGGTTCCGTTGAAGGAAGAACAGCGTAAGAGCGTGGAAAAGAAACTTTTGGAAACAACGGAATACAAGTCAATGGAAATGCACTATGAGACGGATGCCTCTCTGATCGGAGGAATGATCATCCGAATCGGAGACAGAGTAGTGGATAGCAGTATCCGTACGAAACTGACGGAGCTGGAGAGAACACTTCTGAAGGTGCAGGTCTGAAGGCCTGACGAAAGAAAGATGTAATTAACTATAAAAGAAAGGTGCGTACGATCCATGAATTTAAGACCAGAAGAGATCAGTTCAGTCATAAAGGATCAGATCAAGAGATATGCTTCCGAACTGGAAGTATCCGATGTGGGTACGGTTATTCAGGTAGCGGACGGTATCGCTCGTGTGCACGGACTTGAGAATGCCATGCAGGGAGAACTTCTGGAGTTCCCCGGAGAAGTTTACGGTATGGTGCTGAATCTGGAGGAGGACAATGTAGGTGCAGTTCTTCTTGGAAGCCAGCACAATATCAGTGAAGGTGATATCGTTAAGACTACTGGACGAGTTGTAGAGGTTCCGGTAGGCGACTGCATGCTTGGCCGTGTTGTGAATGCCCTTGGACAGCCTATTGATGGCAGGGGACCGATTCAGACTGATAAATATCGCAAAATTGAGAGAGTAGCGTCAGGTGTTATCACAAGAAAATCTGTGGATACGCCGTTACAGACAGGAATTAAGGCAATTGACTCGATGGTTCCGATCGGAAGAGGACAGCGAGAGCTGATCATCGGAGACAGACAGACCGGTAAGACAGCGATTGCCATTGATACTATTATCAACCAGAAGGGACAGGGTGTGAAATGTATCTATGTTGCCATAGGACAGAAGGCATCCACAGTTGCTTCTATCGTAAAGACATTGACAGAGTATGGCGCTATGGCGTACACCACAGTTGTGGCAGCTACAGCCAGCGAATTAGCACCATTACAGTATATTGCACCGTATTCCGGATGTGCGATCGGTGAGGAATGGATGGAGAACGGCGAGGACGTTCTGGTGGTGTATGATGACCTGAGCAAGCATGCAACGGCATACCGTACACTTTCCCTGCTGCTCAAGAGACCTCCGGGGCGTGAGGCATATCCCGGTGACGTATTCTATCTGCATTCCAGACTGCTTGAGCGTGCAGCAAGAATGAGCGACGAGTACGGCGGAGGATCCTTAACGGCCCTTCCGATCATCGAGACACAGGCAGGCGACGTTTCTGCTTATATTCCGACAAACGTAATCTCCATTACAGACGGACAGATTTATCTGGAGACAGAAATGTTTAATTCCGGATTCAGACCGGCTGTCAATGCAGGTCTTTCCGTATCCCGTGTAGGTGGTGCGGCACAGATCAAGGCAATGAAGAAGATTGCAGCACCTATCCGTACAGAGCTTGCACAGTACCGTGAGCTTGCAGCGTTCTCACAGTTCGGATCAGAGCTTGATGCAGATACGAAGGAAAAGCTTGCGCAGGGTGAGAGAATCAAGGAAATCCTGAAGCAGCCTCAATATAAGCCGATGCCGGTTCAGTATCAGGTAATCATTATCTATGTAGTAACCAACAAGTATCTGATCGATGTGCCGGTTGCGGATGTCACAAGATTTGAGAAAGAATTCTTCGAGTTCCTGGATACAAAATATCCTGAAATTCCGGGTGCTATCGCACAGGAGAAGGTTATCTCGGATGAGACAGATGCAAAGCTGAAGGCAGCAATCGAGGAGTTTAAGGGCAGCTTTAGATAGGAAAGAAAGTAGAAGGTGACGCTATGGCCTCAATGAGAGACATAAAAAGGCGTAAAGGCAGTATACAGAGCACGCAGCAGATTACAAAGGCAATGAAGCTTGTCTCTACTGTAAAGCTGCAACGTGCAAAGCAGAGGGCTGAGGAATCCAAGGCTTACTTTAACTGTATGTATGAAACTGTGACTTCTATGCTTGCGAGGACAGCCAATCTGGATCATCCGTATTTGAAAGCGGGAGCATCCGATAAGAAAGCTGTCATTGTAATCACATCCAATCGTGGGCTTGCAGGAGGATATAACTCCAACATTGTAAAATTGATCACAAGAGGAGAATTCCGCAAGGAAGATCTCAAGATCTATGCGATTGGTAAGAAGGGAAAAGATTCATTGCAGAAGAGTGGATATGATGTTGTGGAGGAAGATCCCAGCATTATTGAGGACCCATCCTATATGGATGCAATGGTCTTGGGAAAGAAGCTGCTTGACTCCTTTGCGGCTGGAGAAATCGGTGAAATCTATCTGGCTTATACCGGATTTAAAAACACGGTAGTACATGAGCCGAAGCTTCTGAAGCTGCTTCCGGTAGAACCGGCGGCAGAGAAAGCGGAAGAATCGGGAGATAAGGCTTTGATGAACTTTGAACCCGATGACGATGAAGCGCTTGATCTTATCATACCCAAATATGTGACCAGTCTCATTTATGGCGGCCTTGTAGAGGCAGTTGCCAGTGAGAACGGTGCGAGAATGCAGGCGATGGATTCCGCTACAAGCAATGCGGAAGAAATGATAGATGATTTATCACTGATGTACAATAGAGCTCGTCAGGGCTCCATTACGCAGGAATTAACAGAAATTATAGCAGGAGCGAATGCTATATCTTAAATTAATATGAGCGAAAGGAAAAGAAGATGGCAGAAGTAAAAGCAAGTGAAAATCTTGGAAAAATTACTCAGATCATCGGAGCGGTGCTGGATATAAAGTTTTCGGCCGGAAATCTGCCGGAAATCAATGATGCAGTAAAAATTCCGCTGAAGGATGGCGGGGAACTGGTTGTTGAAGTATCCCAGCATCTAGGTGATGATACTGTTAGATGTATTGCCATGGGTTCAACGGACGGACTGGTTCGAGGTATGGAGGCAATTTCAACGGGAGCGCCTATCACGGTTCCGGTTGGAGAGAATACATTGGGCCGTATGTTCAACGTTCTTGGCCAGCCGATTGATAATCAGGCTGCACCGACGGATGTATCCTATGAACCGATTCACAGACCTGCACCTGAATTTGAAGAGCAGGCAACCGAGACAGAACTGCTTGAGACCGGTATCAAGGTAGTAGACCTGCTCTGTCCTTATCAGAAGGGCGGTAAGATCGGTCTGTTTGGGGGTGCTGGTGTTGGTAAGACCGTACTTATTCAGGAGCTGATTCGTAATATTGCTACAGAGCACGGTGGATATTCTGTATTCACAGGTGTAGGAGAGCGTACCAGAGAGGGTAACGACCTTTATTATGAAATGAAGGAATCCGGCGTTATCGACAAGACCACGATGGTGTTCGGTCAGATGAACGAGCCGCCGGGAGCCAGAATGAGAGTTGGTCTGACCGGACTGACCATGGCAGAGTATTTCCGTGATAAGGGTGGAAAGGACGTGCTCCTTTTCATTGATAATATTTTCCGATTCACACAGGCAGGTTCCGAGGTGTCCGCTCTGTTGGGACGTATGCCTTCGGCGGTTGGATATCAGCCTACCCTGCAGACTGAGATGGGTGCATTGCAGGAGCGTATCACATCAACGAAAAACGGATCGATCACTTCGGTACAGGCAGTTTATGTGCCCGCCGATGACTTGACAGACCCGGCGCCGGCAACAACGTTTGCCCACCTGGATGCAACGACAGTTTTGTCCAGATCCATCGTAGAGCTTGGTATTTATCCGGCTGTAGATCCGCTTGAGTCTACATCACGTATTCTGGACCCCAGAGTTGTGGGACAGGAACATTATGATGTAGCCAGAGGAGTACAGGAGATTCTGCAGAAGTATAAGGAACTCCAGGATATCATTGCGATTCTGGGTATGGATGAACTTTCTGAGGATGATAAGTTGGTAGTATCCAGAGCGAGAAAGGTACAGAGATTTTTATCTCAGCCGTTCTTCGTAGCAGGACAGTTTACCGGTCTGGAAGGAAAGTATGTACCGATTGCGGAGACAATACGTGGATTCAAAGAGATTCTGGAAGGAAAACACGATGATATTCCGGAGAGCTACTTCCTGAATGCCGGAAGTATTGACGATGTACTTGCTCGTGTAAAATAACACGCGTAACGAAACGTATTGGGAAAAGGAGCAGGTAATAGATGGCGGATGATAGAAATTTTACTCTGAAAATAATAACTCCGGATCGCATCTTTTATGAGGAGCAGGTGTCAATGGTAGAGTTCAATACCGTTGAGGGAGAGGTTGGTATTTATAAGGATCATATACCGATGACGATGATTATTGCACCGGGTATCCTGACGATCACAAGAGATGAAGAAGTCCGCAATGCGGCGCTTCATGCGGGATTTGCAGAGGTTCTGCCGGATAAGATAACAATTCTTGCCGAGATTATTGAGTGGCCGGAGGAGATCGATCTGGCCCGCGCAGAGGAATCCAGAACACGTGCAGAGGGACGTATTAAGGAACACGCTCCCGGAACGGATATGGATCGGGCAGAGCTGTCATTAAAGAGAGCTGTGGCACGAATTGAAGTGGTAAAAGAATGACTGCAATAGCACGCGACATATTATATCAGAAAAAAAGAGCGGAGTTTCCGCTCTTTTTCTATGTTATGGCGACGAGGAAATTGCTTGTAAGTTCTGGGAAGAAAGTTTGCCCGCCGGAGAAAACTTTTATTGTGGGGGTGCATAAGATAATGTAAAAAGTAGAAGCAAAGCGCGGAAGTGAGGATTTCTATGGAACGTCCGAGAATTTTACCTTTTTATATGACTTATCCGCTTCCCTTATATTATCAGCAGGAAGACAGCGTAACAAGAGATTTGGAGTATCTGCAGCAGATGTATCCGGAAGAAGCGAAACGGTATCAGAAAATAATAGCAGACATTCTGGACCACATAGATTATGAAGGGAGCATGATTTATGATGAATATCCCGATAAATGGCAGATTTATCGACTGACACAGATCGTCACAGACAAAATAAAAAGACAGGAAGAGGAAAATGCTGTAAAATCAGATAAGGATGCAGAAAGCAGTCAGGACAAAGAGGCGGCAGGCACAGAGGGAATGATCAGAGACTGGAAGCAAATGGAAGATTTTATACAGATACTGCTTTCCTACGAGATTTATCGAAGACGCCACACAAACCACAACGGGATTTTAAAGTTTTAGTTGAGGTTTGGCGGTAATCTGATTACAATAAAAATGTATTGGTGGCAGGATAATGGAATAAACTGGAAGGGTACGGTTATTACGACATGGATATACAAATGGAGAATTTATTAAATGAAGCATTGGATTTTGACCTCTACCAGATGGTCATAAGTAATCCACGTCGGAAAGATGGTATCAGCAAAATTAAAATAAGACCTGTTATTTTAAAAGAAGAGCTTGTTTTTCAGGAGACTGCCTATGAGGGAACCAAGGTCTTTCATAAAAATTACGAAAAAGGGGACATTGTGGAGCGCATTCTGAAAGCAATGGAAGGTGAGTTCGGACAATGCGACATAGAACATAGGAGAATGAGGGCAACGATCCTGTGCAGCAAAAAGGGAAAGGTGACAATCCGGTGCCGCAGGCTTGAACAGGAAAAACAGCCCCCGGTGCTATTGACACACAACAGAGTAAAAAAGTATCTCCTGAAGGAAGGTATTCCGGTCCCGTTTCTGATCGATCTGGGAGTACAGACGCCTGAAGGACAGATTGTGCGGGCGCGATATGATAAGTTTAAACAGATTAACCGCTTTCTGGAATTTATTGAGGATATTCTGCCAACACTTTCAAGAGAGAGGACTGTACAGATCATTGATTTTGGCTGTGGAAAATCTTATCTGACATTTGCCATGTACTATTATCTGCACGAACTCCAGAAATATGATGTGGAGATCACGGGACTTGACCTGAAGGAAGACGTGATCGAAAACTGTAATGAACTGAGCAGAAAGTATGGCTATGAGAAGCTGAAATTTGAAAAGGGAAATATTGCAGATTATCAGGGGAAAGACCAGGTTGATATGGTTGTGACCTTACATGCCTGCGATACGGCTACAGACTATGCACTGGAAAAGGCAGTAAAGTGGAACGCCAGAGTCATTCTTTCCGTGCCCTGCTGTCAGCATGAGGTAAACAGACAGATCAGGAACGAGGAACTGGAGCCTGTCCTGCGGTATGGAATTGTTAAGGAAAGAATTGCGGCGCTTGTAACAGATGCACTTCGTGCCGATATGCTGGAGATGATGGGATATGAGACTGATATTCTGGAGTTTATCAATATGTCGCATACTCCCAAGAATCTGTTGATCCGGGCAGTGAAGAAGGAAAACTGTGCCGGCTCCAGAGAGGAGCAAAAGAAGCAGGATGCGGCACAGGATGTTCAGAAGGTAATGGAGTATCTGCATATTGACCCGACTCTGTCAAGATTGCTTCGGGAAAATATGCAGTGACAGAATAAAGGAAACAGAGTAACAATATGAAAAAGACAGTAATTAAATGTGCCATTATTGTGGCAGTTTTTATCGCATCCCTGTTTATTTTAAGCAAAATAATGAATCAGGGAAATACAGATATGACAGTGGAGATGGGAGAGGCAAGTTTTCCGGTTGTGTCTGTCAGAGTCAACGGATATGAGATCAACAGACTTCATGGTTATGCGGAGGCGATGGATACTGCCTATATTCGTAACTGTCTGACTCCGGTGGGAAATGATCGTAAGGTGTCGGCTGTCGTAGATACTTATGACGGAAAAATTTCCGACATGGCTTTTGAAGTGCGAAGTCTGGATGGAGAGAGACTGGTAGAGAGTACCCCGATAGAGGATTATCAGGAAGAAAATGGAAAACTCAGCTTTGACATTACCTTGAAGGACCTGATCGACTCCGATACGGAATATATGCTTGTGTTTCTTATTTCACAGGCAAATGGGGAACAGATACGTTATTATACCAGAATTCTTCAGAGCGAGAATCTGCATGCACAGGAAAAGCTCGAGTATGTTCTGGATTTCAATAATAAAACCTTTGACAAAGAGGCGGCCGGTGATTTGACAAAGTATCTGGAATCAAATGCAGAGGGAGATAATACCACTTTTCACAGGGTGACGATCCACAGCAGCTTCGATCAGGTGACGTGGGGCAATCTCGGCGCGACGAGGGTAGAGGAACCCAAGGTGACGATCCGGGAGCTGACTTCGCAGACAGGAAACTTTCAGTTGGATTATTATGTTACAACGCGTGAGGGCAGGGAGATTACGTACTACCGTGTGAAGGAATACTACCGTGTGCGTTATACACCGGATCGAATGTATCTGCTGGACTACGAAAGAGATATGGACCAGATCTTCGATGAGAAAGCGGAACTGTTTACCAATAATAAGATCGAGCTTGGAATTATGGGGGACGATATCGCCTTTCAGGAGAGTGATGGTGGAAATGTCTTTGCTTTTGTGGCAGCAAACAAGCTTTACAGCTATAATGTCACCGACAATAAGCTGGCAAGACTTTTTGGGTTTTATGGAAATCAGGAAGAACTTCTGGACGACAGGTCTTCTTATGACAGACATGACATTAAGATTCTGAATGTGGACGAGACCGGTAACGTATCCTTTGCTGTGTATGGGTACATGAACAGAGGTCGTCATGAGGGACAAACGGGAATAGCGGTCTATAATTATAACAGCATGACCAATACGGTGGAAGAGCAGGTATATATTCCGTCATGGAAGTCCTATGAAATTCTGAAAAAAGATATGGAAACGCTTTCCCATGTCAACAATGCCGGAATCTTTTATTTTATGATGAATGGATGCATCTATGCGGCAGATTTGGAGAATAAGAAGTGCGATATTGTGGTAGATGGATTGACAGAAGGAGCCTATCATGTATCGGAGTCACAGGAAATGCTGGTATGGCAGGAAAACGGGGAGATGTATTCTGCAGGGGCACTGACGCTGCTGAACCTGAATACACAGAAAAAAACGACCATTCAGGCCGGATCAGATGAATATATCTCGGTGCTTGGTTTTATGGACGAGGACCTGATCTATGGACTGGCAAAGAAGGATGATGTGACATTTAACAGCATGGGTGCGGAGATCTTTCCGATGTATTGTGTGAGGATACAGAACGATCTTGGTGAGATTCTGAAAACCTATGAAAAAACGGGAGTTTTTGTGACAGGCAGTACAATAGAGCAGAACCAGATCACGCTGAAAAGAGTGGTCAGGAATGAAGAAACACAGCAGTTTGAAGAGGAATCTGATGATCAGATCATGAGCACAGAGGAGGCTCGTGCAGGAAGCAATATTCTTAGCCCTGTCGTGACGGAAAGATACGAAACAGTACAACAAATTGCCGTGAAAGATGAGATTGATAAAAAGGGAATGAAACAGCTTACTCCCAAAGAGGTGCTGTTTGAAGGAAACAGAACGGCTGACGTGCCGGAGTGCAAAGCAGGCGGCAAACAGTATTATGTATATGGGGAAAAAGGTCTGGAGGATATCTCTACGAAGCCTGCCGATGCGGTCAGACTGGCCTATGAACATGCAGGGGTTGTTGTGGATGATTCGGCAGCCTACATCTGGCGCAAAGAGGTAAGAAGTACGAGAAATCAGATTATGGCGATCACAGAAGATGTCATGTCTGAGGAGCGCAGCAGTATGGCGGTATGTCTTGATACGATCTTAAGGTATGAAGGAATTTCACAGAGCACGCAGAAAATGCTGAATCGTGGGGAGACGGTGCTGGGAATTCTGAACCATAACCTGCAGGAAAGCAATATTCTGGATCTGACAGGGTGTAGTCTGGATTCTGTACTTTATTATGTGAATAAAGACATTCCCGTACTGGCGACGTTGCAGGACGGGAATGCGGTTCTGATTGTTGGATTTAATGAGCTGAATATTGTTGTAATGGACCCGCAGACCGGCACTCTGTATAAGAAAGGCATGAACGATTCAACACAGTGGCTGTCGGACAACGGAAACCAGTTCGTGACCTATGTAAGAAAAACGGAATAAGGGGCAGCATCAGGGAAAGATGCGGCCTCGATAACGTGCAAGTATGTTTAAGAGAATCATTCCCAGGATGCCGCAGGAGATAACTTCTCCGGCTCCGACTGTGAGTGCGTAATAGCCATAGCATTGCCAGAAGGTAAAACCGTCAAGAAGAAGGCCATATCCATAGATCAATACGAGTGGGACAATCAGTGTATTGCACAAAATCGGACAGATAGGGGCACACCATTTCCATTTGCGGAGAAAGTAGGTGCCAAGGGCGCCTAGCAGGGTAGCAAGACTTCCAAACAAAATATCAGGTAGTGCGCAGCCTGTCAGGATATTGCTCAGCAGACAGCCGATAAATAATCCTGGAACGGCGGCAGGTGTAAAAAAGGGAAGAATCGTGAGGGCCTCTGAAAAACGAACCTGAATAGCATGGTTCGCAAGGCCGAGAGCGTTGGCCAGATAAGTGAGCACAACGTAGATAGCAGCAATCATTGCTGCCTGTGTCAGATAAACAGCGTTTTTGTTTTTCATATGAAATTATCTCCTTTAGTTTTGTTTTTTGACCGCTAAAAACGGCTGGGTCAGGAAGGTCTCGAACTGACCGGGAGAGCCTTTAGAGCTCCCCTGCGTTATATCTTGCTACAACTGACTGGATACGTTCTACCGGATTCAGCAGGTCACTGATAGAAGTATCATGATTCAAAGTATCAATCAGGTATGCAATATATTTGCTCATATCACAGTTGATATACCATTCTCTGGAAAGCAGCTCCGGAGTCTGGTAGATAAGGTTTGTGGTCAATACACGGTAAATGGTACCATCGGCATACGCTTTGTCAAAGCGGTCAAGACCGGAGGTAAACAGTCCAAAGGTTGAGAAGACAAAGATACGACGTGCCTTTCTCTCCTTCAGAGCAGCAGCGACTTCCAGTACACTTTCGCCGGAAGAAATCATATCATCAATGATGATCATATCCTTACCTTCTACACTGCTTCCCAAAAATTCATGTGCAACGATAGGATTACGTCCGTTTACGATCTGCGTGTAATCTCTTCTCTTATAGAACATACCCATATCCAGGCCTAACACATTGGCGATATAGATTGCGCGGCTCATACCACCTTCATCCGGGCTGATAACCATCATGTGTTTACTGTCGATCTGCAAATCCTTTACATGATTCAACAGACCCTTGATAAACTGATATGCCGGCTGTACGGTCTCAAATCCGTGAAGAGGAATCGCATTCTGAACGCGGGGATCGTGAGCATCGAAAGTGATGATATTGTCAACTCCCATGCTGACCATTTCCTGAAGGGCTAATGCGCAGTCCAGAGATTCTCTGGCTGTTCTCTTATGCTGTCTGCTCTCATAAAGGAAAGGCATGATTACGGTGATACGTCTGGCTTTTCCTCCAACAGCGGCAATGATACGCTTCAGATCCTGATAATGATCGTCGGGTGACATATGATTCTCGTGACCACACAGAGAGTAGGTCAGGCTGTAGTTTGCCACATCGACCAGAATATAAAGGTCGGTTCCACGGACAGACTCTTTGATGACACCCTTTGCTTCACCGGAGCCAAAACGCGGAACTTTGGCATCCAGAATATAAGAATCACGTTGATAACCGGAAAACGCAAGAGAATCTTTGTGCTCGCTTTCTCGCTCCGTTCTCCACTTTACCAGGTAGTAGTCCACTTTTTCTCCGAGGGATTTGCAACCCTCCAATGGAATAATGCCCAGAGAGCCGACCGGAATGGTTTCCAAATTTCTCTTTTCTTCACGTTTGTTCATGAAAAAAATCCTCACTTTCTGTTCAGCAATCGTTTTTTATACATACGGATATCCTGACCGGATAACTTACATAGCTCGTAATGACTTGTGATTCTTGAAAAAATGCGCTCAGAGTATCTGTTGCGAAGTTCCTCAAGGGAAAGGTTTGTTGAAATGACCGTAGCCTTTTTCCCCATATGGCGTTCGTTGAGGAGAGCAAAGAGCTGGGAGGTAACAAACTGGTTTGTCAGCTCTGTTCCAAGATCATCAATGATGAGAAGATCACATTGATACAGATCGGCATAAGCATCGCGCAATTCGTCTCTGTTTTTATAGTCAAAAGAATTTTTTGAGAGAAAATCAAACAGGCTGGCAGAGCTGAAATAGATTACGGAATGACCGCTTTCAATCAGTTCTTTGGCAACACAACCCGAAAGAAATGATTTTCCAGTACCCACTGTACCATAAAAAAACAGATTGTGGTAGTCTGAATTGAAATTTTTGACAAAGTTACGACAGGTATTGACAGCGTTTTTGAAACGGGATAAGTCTTCTCCCTCGTAGTATTCGTAAGAGAGGGCATTAAAATTCTCTGTCTGAAGCATTTCCCGGATATTGGACTGCTCATATAAAAGAGTGATCATGGCTTCCTTGAAGCAATGGCATTTCCTGCCGTCGATATAGCCGGTATCCTTACAATCCGGACATTCGTATACTGGTTCCAGATAATCGGCGGGAAGCCCTGCATCCTCCAGAAGCTGTGCCTTTCGGCCGGAAAGCTCAGCGAGAAAGTCGCGTAAATCTTCCATGGCATCCTCGTCGCCTGCCAGGAGCTTTTTGCCCTGGGAGACGGAAATCGCGGCAACAGCATCTTCCAGATCACGATATCCCGGGATATGGTCGTAGACGTAAGCAAGCCTTCGCTCGGTCTCTCTCCGGGCTTTTAGCTGCTTAATTTCGTATTGATGCTGAATCTGGTCATATTGTGTATTGGTCAGTGCCATTTGATGCTCCTTCACTAATTGCTGAGAAGTTCTTTTTCCAAAGCATTAAAATCATAATCGTTTTGCTGGAACTGGTTGAATTTGTTGGTGGAAACCTGTCTGGTCGGTTTCGTCTTACGGTAACTTTCATCAAGTGACTGGATGTCTGCTGCACGACGGACACCGGCTTTGTGCCAGTTTTCCAGAATTTTGTCAGCGTATTCAAAACGATGCTTGTCCGTGGCAAGAACCGTGCGTTCGCAGGCGGCATAGATGACATCCTCACCCATACACAGCTCTTTTACCCAGCGGGTTATGAAAGCGGCTTCTGCTTTGGTGGGAGCTGTATTTTTGCCGAGGGCCTTCATAATTTCATAGACATATTTGTCATATTTTCCGGCAAGAGCGGCAGCCTGTCTTGGAGTTGTGATACCCTGTTCAGCCCAGCTGATAGCAACCTTTTCTATGTACCGTAGATCCTTTTTACCACGATCCACACAGTACTGGATCAGGTAATCGATCAGGTCTTCGGAGAATCCAAGCTTGTCCGAAATGAAAAGCATAGAACGCATTTCGGTAGGACTCAGTGTTTTCTTCAGATATTGTTCTGTTATAAAAAGCAGTCTGGAGGTAGCTTCGTTGGAACGAAAAGCTTTCAGCTCCTCTGCGCTGTAATTCGGTTTTGCGTAAGAGATAGATACCACAGCAGCCTGTGCGGGAACCTCGGCGGGAAGATCCGTGTTGGTCGAGGGCATCAAAGGTGCACCTGGAAGAGCCGGTTTTGCAGGCTGGGGAGAGGAATTCTCTTCGTCTGTAAAATGGATTCCGGTAAGGTTCTTTGCACTGTCGTAGTCAAGTGCAAGAAGTCGCATTTTCTCCCAGTATTTCAGTGCGCGCATAACATCCTTTTCCGTATAGTTAAAGATGTCGGCGATCTCAGAAACGCTTGTGGAAATATGAGCACTCATCACACGGAGAAGATACAGATAGATCTTGAGCTGGGCATCATTTGCCGAGGCCATATATTTATCAATAAAGCGGTTGGAAACCACTGTAAAATCTGCCGTATTCTCCTGATAAATTGTTAATTTACTCATAACCCACACCATCCTTGTTCCAAGGGAACTTATTTGCCTCCGCTTTGGACGCAAAGCAAATTATAGCATAGGGTATTTTAAATGAAAATAGGCAAACTGACAGAAACAGGAAAGAAATTGTCGTGAAGAATAATTGTGGGAAATGTGGATATTTATACAAACTCGCAGAAACAGGGGACTTTTTTTCCACAAAAATATCCACAGAAAAAAGTCGGGCAAAAGGTTCTTTTCTGTGGATATTGTGAATAATTATTTTTTAAGCAGGTTTTCTCCGATTTTTACGACATCGCCTGCACCCATAGTTATCAACAAGTCGTCCTTTGTGCAATTTTCTAAAAGAAAATTTTCAATTTCCTCAAAGCTCTTGAGATAATAGCAACGATGTCCTAGCTTTTCGATTTCTGTCTTTAAGGTTTCGGAGCTGATACCGAGAGTGTCCTTTTCACGGGCGGCATAGATATCCGCAAGAACGATCTCGTCAGCAAGCGACAGGGCTTTTGCAAAGTCGGTGAGAAAAGCTTTGGTTCTGGTATAGGTATGTGGCTGGAAAACACACCACAGCTTTTTATGAGGGTAGTTGGCCGCCGCTTTCAACGTTGCGGTGATCTCTGTGGGGTGATGAGCATAATCATCGATTATGGTGAAGCCATGCACCTGTCCCTTGTACTCGAAACGACGGTCTGTTCCCTGAAATGCGAGAAGTGCTTTCCTGGTCACTGCGCCATCGATGTGCAACAGATCTGCCAGTGCGATCGCGGCGGTGGCATTGTAAACATTATGAAGACCCGGCACCTTTAAAGAAAAGACTTCTTCTTTGCCGTCATGCTGCATAAGATGAAAAGAGGGGTGTCCAAAGTCATCATAGGTGATGCCGGCGGGACAATAGTCGGCATCCGGAGTTGATCCATAAGTGATGACATTACAACATAGACCATCGGTAATCTCACTGAGATTCGCAATGTCATGGTTGATGATCAGGGTGCCATCTGCTGGCAGAAGCTGTGCAAATTTGCGGAAGGAATTCCGGATATCCTGTAAATCCTTGAAAAAGTCGAGATGATCTTCTTCTATATTAAGAATGATCCCGATTTTGGGATAGAAGCTTAAAAAGCTGTTGGTATATTCACAGGCCTCTGTGACAAACAATTCTGAGCCACCGACACGGATGTTTCCACCGATGGAGCGGTAGATACCGCCGATGGACAAGGTAGGGTCACTTCCGTTTTCCAGAAGGATTTCAGAAATCATGGAGGTTGTAGTAGTTTTGCCGTGCGTACCGCTTATGGCGATAGGAGTCTGGTAATTGCGCATCATCTGACCAAGAAGCTGGGCTCTTGTCAATGTAGGAATGTTCAGGGCGGCAGCGGCAAGCATTTCAGGATTATCTGCCTTGATCGCACTGGTATAGACAACCAGGTCGATGTCCGGAGTGATATTTTCGGCCTTCTGGCCGTAGAAAACCTTGATGCCCTGAGCTTCCAGAGTCTGCGTAAGCGCAGAAACAGAACGGTCAGAACCGGAAACCTCAAAATGTTCCGTGCGCAGGATCTCTGCAAGACCACTCATGCTGATCCCGCCAATGCCTATGAAGTATATGTGAATCGGATTGTTAAAATCAATTTGATACATGGAAACCTCCCTCGGTAAACAAATATTATTCATACCTTGTTATATTATACGCATTTGCCCAAAAAAAACCAATAGGAATTTGCCGGTGGGTAGAGAAGCCAAAAGGAAAGGAGGGTTTTATCTATTTTTTACAAATATTTGACATGGAAATTCTTGTTACAAAATGCAAATGTAGATATAATAGATAAGATAAATTGAACAAAGACTTTACAAATTGTGTATTTTGCATAAAAAATTAGGCCAAAAAAGAGAAAATTTTCGGAATCAATATTCACTTTCCATGTATATTATGATATAATGAGTGCAAAAGAAAACCAAGCGGCTGCGAAGCAGACATTTGGTTTTCTGCACTCATTAACGAACGAATATCCTGCGAAACAGGATGGAGAGCACGAAGTGCGGATTTGTGAGTTAAAGCAGCAAAGAAACGAACATGCATCTGCCGAAGACAGATAAGGAGTGCGCAGCACGAGCATGTGAGTGATAAGCCAATACTTGATATATAAATATATAGAAACAAGGGGTGATAAGGATGGTAAGAAAGGAAATGATTGCCATGCTCTTGGCAGGAGGGCAAGGAAGTAGATTAGGTGTGCTTACTTCAAAGGTGGCAAAACCGGCAGTTGCATTTGGAAGTAAATACAGAATTATTGACTTCCCCCTCAGTAACTGCATTAACTCGGGAGTGGATACAGTTGGTGTTCTGACGCAGTATCAGCCGTTGCGGTTAAATACGCATATTGGAATCGGTATTCCGTGGGATCTTGACAGAAACATCGGAGGTGTGACAGTACTTCCGCCCTATGAGAAGATCACGAACAGCGAGTGGTACACCGGTACAGCCAATGCGATCTATCAGAATCTGGATTATATGGAAAGCTTTAATCCGGAATATGTGCTGATTCTTTCCGGAGATCATATTTATAAGATGGATTACGAGGTAATGCTGGACTTCCACAAGCAGAACGGTGCGGATGTCACCATCGCGGTAATGCCGGTACCGATGGAAGAAGCGAAGCGTTTCGGAATCATGATTACGGATGAGAACAGCAGAATCACAGACTTTGAAGAGAAACCTGAGAATCCAAGAAGTAATCTGGCTTCCATGGGTATTTACATATTCAGCTGGAAAGCGCTCAAGGAGGCACTGCTTGCCAATGCGGAACAGCCGGGCCTTGATTTTGGAAAACATATTATTCCATACTGCCATAAACAGGGATCACCCCTATATGCATATGAATTTAACGGATATTGGAAGGATGTAGGTACTCTCAATTCTTACTGGGAAGCCAATATGGAACTGATCGATATTGTGCCGGAATTCAACCTGTACGAAGAGTATTGGAAAATATATACAAGAAGTTCGATTTTGCCTCCGCAGTACCTTTCTGCTGATAGCGTAGTCGAGAGAAGCATCATCGGAGAGGGCTCAGAGATATACGGAAAGGTTTACAATTCCGTAATCGGTTGTGGAGTAACAATCGGAGAAGGAACTGTAGTACGCGATTCTATCGTCATGAATGAGACAACCATAGGAAGCGGCTGTGAGCTGAACAAGGCGATTGTTGCGGAAAATGTAGTGATCGAGGACGATGTTAAACTGGGAATTGGCGAAGAAGTTGATAACGAGACAGATCCACATATCTATAATCATGGAATTGTGACAGTTGGGGAGAAGAGCGTTGTGCCGAAGGGAGTTAAGGTAGGCAAGAATTCTGTGGTATTTGGCGTGACAGAAGCAGCGGATTATCCGGAAGGAGCTTTGGCAAGCGGCAAGACTTTGATTAAGGCAGGTGATAAATAGTGAGAGCGATCGGAATCGTATTAGCAGGTGGAAACAATCATAGAATCAAGGAACTGACGCAGAAGCGTGCAGTGTGCGCAATGCCTATTGCGGGAAGCTATCGCAGTATAGATTTTGCCCTCAGCAATATGTCGAACTCCCACATTAACAAGGTGGCTGTATTTACACAGTACAATGCGGGCAGCTTAAATGAGCATCTGAGTTCTTCAAAATGGTGGGATTTCGGACGTAAGCAGGGAGGTCTGTTTGTATTTACTCCGGCGGTTACGGCAGAGAGCAATGCGTGGTACCGCGGTACAGCAGATGCGATCGCACAGAATCTGGCCTTTTTAAAGAACAGCCATGAACCGTATGTAGTGATCTCTTCCGGTGACTGCGTTTATAAGATGGATTACAACAAAATTCTGGAGTATCACATCGAAAAGAAAGCGGATATCACAGTTGTCTGCAAGGACATGGGACCGGATATCAATGTAGAGCGTTTCGGAACGATCAAGATGAACGAGGAAAGCCGCATTGAGGAATTTGAGGAAAAGCCGGTAGTGGCCAAGTTCAATACCATTTCATGTGGTGTGTATGTCGTAAGAAGACGCCAGTTGATTGAAATGATCGAGAGATGTGCGGAGGAAGACCGTTATGATTTCGTAAAAGATATCCTGATCAGATATAAGGATATGAAGCGGATCTATGGATATAAGATCAAAGACTACTGGAGCAACATTGCAACGGTAGAAGATTATTTCCGGACGAATATGGATTTCCTGAGACCGGAGATCCGTGATTACTTCTTTAAACAGTATCCGGATATTTATTCCAAGGTAGATGACCTGCCGCCGGCAAAATATAATGTGGGCGCGAGCATCAAAAACAGCCTGATCTCCAGTGGATGTATTGTGAATGGCACCGTGGAAGATTCCGTGATCTTCAAGAAGACTTATGTAGGCAATAACTGCTACATTAAGAATTCCATCATATTAAATGATGTCTATATCGGTGACAATACGCACATTGAGAACTGCATCGTGGAGAGCAGGGGAACGATTCGGGCGAACTCCTATTACAAGGGAGAGAATGATATCGATATTGTTGTGGAACACAATGAAAGATATGTGCTTTAGTCTAAACGGGAAGGGGAGGATATGAAAAATATCCTCCCTTTTAGTGTGCGCATTCAAAATCTCTGGTTGTGAATAGAAAAAGATATTGGTACAATAATACTGTTTTGGATATTTTAGTAAAGTGAGATGGGAAAGCAATGTATATCATAGTTGGACTTGGTAACCCGGGCAGGGAATACCAGAATACGAGACATAATATAGGATTTCAGGTGATAGATGCGATAGCGGAAAAAAATAATATTTCCGTGAAGGAGAAGAAATATAAGGCTCTGATCGGTAAGGGAGTGGTGGCAGGCCAGAAGGTGCTGCTTGTAAAACCACAGACCTATATGAACCTGAGTGGTGAAAGTGTCAGGGAAGTCATAGACTATTACAAGATAGATGAAAAAAAAGAACTGATTGTAATTTCGGATGATATCAGCCTGGATGTGGGTCAGATCAGAATCCGGAAGAAAGGGAGTGCCGGTGGGCATAATGGCCTCAAAAATATCATCCTGCATCTTGGACATGACCAGTTTGAACGGATCAAAATGGGCGTAGGAGAGAAACCTCAGGGATATGATCTGGCAGATTATGTGCTGGGACATTTCACACAGATGGAGCAGGAAATATTGCAGGACAGTATTGCGAGAGCGTCACAGGCGGTTGAGACGATTATGACTGAAGGTGTGGATCAGGCTATGAACAGATATAATCAGAAGAACAAGGCGGAGGTTTGATGTGAGAGCGTTGCTTGCTCCTTTGGAGGAACTTGGTGAATTTGATGAGATGAAAAAGATGTTGGGAAAGCAGGGTACAGCGCTGGCAGTCAGCGGCTGCGTGGACTCCCAGAAGGTGCATATGATGTATGGCCTGGGGACAGATTTTCGCAATCGTATCATTGTCACATTCAGTGATACCAGGGCCAAGGAAATATATGAAGACTATAAGTTTTATGACAAAAATGCCGTCATGTATCCGGCGAAGGATCTTATCTTTTTTCAGGCAGATATTCACGGAAACCAACTGGTCAAGGAGAGGATCAGATGTCTCAGGAGACTATATGAGGGAAAGCCGGTCACTGTCATAACTACGTTTGACGCGCTTATGACACCGCAGGTTCCGGTTCAGAAGTGGTGTGAGCGGGTGATCTCTCTGAACAGTCAGAGCGTTATCGATGAAAGAAAGCTGGCGGAGAGGCTGGTAGAGCTTGGCTATGAAAAGAACTATCAGGTGGAGGCTCCCGGACAGTTCAGTATCCGTGGCGGTATTATTGATATTTTTGATCTGACCGAGGAAAATCCATACCGGATCGAGCTGTGGGGCGAGGATGTGGAATCTATCCGAAGCTTTGACATTCTCAGTCAGCGATCTATCGAAAAACTGGAGTCTGTCAGTATCTATCCGGCAACCGAACTGATTCTGAGCAAGGAACAGCTCCACGAAGGAATAAAGAGAATCGAAGCGGAGGCAAAGAGGCAGACAGCCGTTTTGAGGGAGCAGATGAAAACAGAGGAGGCTCATCGGCTGGAGGTACAGATCCGGGAATTGCGGGAGCAGCTTTTGGAATTGGGACTGTCGCTGAACGCGGTCAATCTGGAGAGCTACGTAAAATATTTTTATCAGGAGCCGGCCACTTTTCTGGATAGCTTTGATGAGCAAAAGAGCTGTATCTTCCTGGATGAGCCTGTGCGGATCAAGGAGCATACGGATGCGGTGGAACTCGAATTTGGGGACAGTATGACCCAGCGTCTGCAAAAGGGATATCTATTGCCGGGACAGACGGATATTTTATTTCCGGCACAGCAGATCGGGGCTGAAATGGAGAAACGACGGACCGTTTCCCTGTCGATGCTGGAGGGCAGAAATCCGCTTCTGAAGATTCAAAAGAAGTTTGCAGTGCAGGCGAGAAGTCTGTCTTCCTATAATAATAGTTTTGAGGCGCTGGTCAGAGACCTTACCGCCTATAAAAAGAACGGCTACCGGGTACTGCTGCTTTCCGGTTCCAGAACCAGGGCAGCGCGGCTTGCAGAGGATCTTCGGGAACAGGGAATCAGTGCTTTTTATTCGGAAGATCCCTCAAGAGAAGTGCTTCCCGGAGAGGTAATGACCTTTTATGGCAGGGTGCTCAAGGGATTTGAATATCCGCTTCTGAAATTTATTGTAATATCAGAGAGCGATATCTTTGGGGCGGAAAGAAAGAAGAAAAGAAAAAAGAAAGCCTATGAAGGGCAGAAGATAAATGACTTCAATGAGCTGAAGGTTGGGGACTATGTGGTGCATGAAAGCCACGGACTCGGAATCTATCAGGGAATTGAAAAGGTAGAGGTTGACAAGATTGTAAAGGACTATATGAAGATATCCTACCGTGATGGAGGAATCTTGTATGTGCTTGCAACCGGTCTGGATGTTATTCAGAAATATGCATCTGCGGATGCTTCGGCAGCACCGAAACTCAATAAGCTGGGAACGCAGGAGTGGACTAAGACCAAGACGAAGGTAAGGGCGGCTGTCGATGAGGTGGCGCAGGATCTTGTGGAGCTGTATGCGGCCAGGCAGCAGACAGCCGGATTCCAATATGGAAAGGACACTGTCTGGCAGAGAGAATTTGAAGAGATGTTTCCCTTTGAGGAGACGGAGGATCAGATCAATGCCATTGAGGCAACAAAGGCGGACATGGAGAGCACCAAAATCATGGATCGCCTGATCTGTGGCGACGTAGGATATGGCAAGACGGAAATTGCGATCAGGGCTGCCTTTAAGGCGGTGCAGGAGGGCAAACAGGTGGTGTATCTGGTGCCCACGACGATCCTTGCGCAGCAGCACTATAACACATTTGTCCAGCGAATGAAGGACTTTCCGGTGCGGATTGACCTTTTATCCCGCTTCAGGACGGCATCGGAGCAGAAAAAGACCATCACGGAGCTGAAAAAGGGAATGGTGGATATCGTGATCGGTACACACCGGGTGCTTTCCAAGGATGTAGAATATAAGGATCTGGGCCTGTTGATCATTGATGAGGAACAACGGTTTGGTGTCACCCACAAAGAGAAGATCAAGAAGCTGAAAGAAAATGTGGATGTGTTGACCCTCACCGCGACCCCGATACCAAGAACACTCCATATGAGCCTGATCGGAATAAGAGATATGAGTGTTCTGGAAGAGGCTCCCAATGACAGACAGCCGATCCAGACCTTCGTGTGTGAGTATAATGAGGAACTGGTGCGGGAGGCTATCGTCCGTGAACTGTCACGAAATGGACAGGTATATTATGTCTATAACAGGGTCAATAATATAGCTGATATCGCGGCTTCGATCCAGAAGCTGGTGCCGGAGGCAAATGTGGCCTTCGCACATGGACAGATGAAAGAGGCAGAGCTGGAGAAGATTATGTTTGATTTCATTGACGGCGAGATCGATGTCCTTGTATCGACCACTATTATTGAGACAGGTCTGGATATTTCCAATGTGAATACCATGATCATCCATGATTCCGACCAGATGGGATTGTCACAGCTTTATCAGCTTCGGGGAAGAGTCGGAAGGTCAAACCGGACAGCATATGCTTTCCTGATGTACAAGAGAGATAAGATGCTCAAAGAAGTGGCGGAAAAAAGACTTTCTGCGATTAAAGAATTTACAGAACTGGGAAGCGGCTTTAAAATTGCCATGCGGGATCTGGAGATCCGCGGAGCGGGAAGTCTGCTGGGAAGAAGCCAGCACGGCCATATGCAGGCAGTCGGCTATGATCTTTACTGCAAAATGCTCAATGAGGCTGTGAAGGCAAAAAAGGGAATTCATTCAATCGAGGATTTCAGCACAACGGTGGATCTGGATGCGGATGCCTATATTCCACCGACGTATATTGTCAATGAGATACAGAAATTAGATATATATAAAAGAATTGCGGGAATTGAGGATCAGAAGGAACGGGAGGATATGCAGGAGGAGCTTATGGACCGCTTTGGAGAAACTCCGAAATCGGTGGAGAACCTTTTGCGGATCTCTTTGATCCGGGCTCATGCTCACCGGCTATATATTACGGAACTGAAAGGAAAAAATGAGAGCCTGCAAATGGTCATGCGTCCGGATGCACCGATCCGGGTAGAAAATATCCCGGCGCTGTTGGCGAACTATGGCGGCAAAATGAGTTTTGATCCCAAAGGAGCGCCTACTTTCCGGCTCCGTTACCGCAAATGTGGGATGATGGAGAAGGACGAGGAAATGCTGCTTACTCTTACGGAAGATACCTTAGATCAATTAGAGCATATGCTACTTGATTTCTCATAAAGGGTGATTTATAATGACACTATAATCCATAGTAAAATACTAGGAAAAGAAAGTCCGTAAGCGCGGGAAATGGAGGTCAATTATGATATATTTAGATAATGCGGCGACAACAAAGACCGCACCGGAAGTACTGGAGGCCATGCTGCCATATTTCACGGAGTATTATGGAAATGCCAGCAGCATTTATAAATTGGGAAGTGAGAGCAAGAAGGCGACCATTCAGGCAAGGGAGACGATTGCAGAGACTCTGGGAGCGGAGCCGAACGAGATATACTTTACAGGAGGCGGTTCAGAGTCGGATAACTGGGCATTGAAGGCAACCTTTGAGGCATATCAGAACAAAGGAAAGCATATCATCACATCCAAGATTGAACATCATGCGATCCTGCATACCTGTGAATATCTGGAGTCAAGAGGGGCCGAGATCACTTATCTGGATGTGGATGAAGACGGAGTTGTCGATCTGGAGCAGCTTAAAAAAGCAATACGTCCGGATACGATTCTGATCTCTGTTATGTATGCGAATAATGAGATCGGAACGATCGAGCCAATTAAGGAAATCGGAGAAATTGCTTCACAGCACGGAATTCTGTTCCACACAGATGCAGTGCAGGCATATGGGCAGGTTCCGATCAATGTAGAAGAATGTCACATTGATATGCTTTCTGCAAGCGGTCATAAGCTGAACGGACCGAAGGGAATCGGGTTCCTGTATATCAACAAAAAAGTCAAGATAAGATCCTTTATCCACGGAGGACAGCAGGAACGCGGAAGACGTGCAGGAACGGAAAACGTTCCGGGTATCGTTGGACTTGCCGCAGCAGCAAAGCGTGCTTTCCGTATTATGGAAGAGAAAACAGCAAAAGAGATTGAACTCAGAGACTATTTTATCTCCAGAATCGAAAAGGAAATTCCGTATTCCAAACTGAATGGGCACAGAACAAAGAGACTGCCGAACAACATTCATGTTGGATTTGAATTTATAGAAGGAGAGTCTATGCTGATCATGCTGGATATGAAGGGTATCTGCGGATCGAGTGGATCTGCCTGCACATCCGGTTCTCTGGATCCGTCGCACGTACTGTTGGCGATCGGGCTTCCCCATGAAAAGGCACATGGTTCGCTGAGACTGACGTTGAGCGAGGAAAATACAAAGGAAGAGATGGACATTGTAGCGGACGAGCTGGTCAAGATTGTGGAGAGACTGCGAAGCATGTCACCGCTCTGGGAAGACTTTGTAAAGAAACAGAAAAATAACGGATAATAAGGGAAAACTGTGAAGAGAGTCCGAAATATCGGACTCTCTTTTTGCTATGCTGTTTCCAGAAGAACAAACAACTGTTCGCATAGGAACATAGAAACGAAAGGAGACAGCAATATGAAAGGATATACAGTGGAAAGCGGTTATATGGGATTTGTTAACGGAATATATATGTTATTTGCAAGTGAGACGGACTATATTGATTATATGCAGTAAATAGTGTGAAAAATCCATATAGGAAAGGCTAAGTGCATTTTTTGCGCAATGACGGGCAATAAGTTATTTGCTTAATTTTGCCATAAGGGGTAAGATATAAAAAGCAGTGTAAAATAACACGGCTCTTTCGTGTGAAAAGATGCAGGGAGTGGTAACCGGGAGAAGCCTCTGCATAAAATGATAATGAAGGGTCAGCTCGCAGAATCGACATGCGGGGGACGAATGGAGAAGCCAGTGGTTAAAGAGATCAATGGAATTGCAGTGAATTATATAGATCAGGGAGAAGGGGATGTGGTCCTTCTTCTGCACGGATGGGGAGCAAACATCACTTTATATCAGGGAATCATCACAACGCTTGTGAAAACAAAACGGGTGATCGCATTGGATATGCCGGGGTTCGGAAAGACGCAGGAGCCGAAAGAACCATGGTGTGTGGATGATTACGTGGATTTCGTGATCGCATTTGTGAAGTCCTTTGGAATACAGGAATTCAGTGTTGTGGTACATTCCTTTGGAGGAAGAGTTTTCTTTAAGATGAATGCCAGAAAGGATCTGCCTTTTCATATCAATAAGGCAGTGCTGATAGACAGTGCCGGGATTCTTCCGAAGAAGAGCCTGAAACAGAAAATAAGTCTCAGATGCTACAAAATAGGAAGAGCAGTTATGAGTACCAGAGTGCTGCACTTTTTATATCCGGATGTCGTGGAGGACATGCGCAGAAAACGGGGATCTGCCGACTACAACAGCGCTACGCCGTTGATGCGGGCAACTCTGGTCAAGGTGGTAAATGAAGATCTGGAGCCGCTTATGTCTGCCGTGGCATGTCCTACACTCCTGATCTGGGGGAATCTGGACACGGCGACCCCTATCTCAGATGCGCACCGTATGGAGGAACTGATCCCGGACTCGGGGCTCGTGGTCTGTGAGGGAGCCGGACATTTTTCATTCGCGGAGCAGGCTCCGAAGGTAAATGCAGCTCTCGAAACATTTTTTGCATGATCAGAAGAAAGGGAATTTATACAGATGTATCTGATAATGAATATCGTATGGTTTATAACCTATGTGGTGGGAGCGGCCTTGCTGGAACAGTATATTCTGCATATGTTTCAGCAGAACTCTTATAAGCCCAGGGAATATCGGGAATGGATGCAGGTTACTTCCAATACGGGAAGGCTTCTTGGCAAGATATTATATGCGGTAATCTCCCTTCCGGTTTTGATTCTGGGAAAGGGAATGGTGAGCCTTGTTGTGGCATGTCTTCTAAATGGAATGACGATTTTGGTGAACAAACCCCGCAAGGCAAAGAAACCGCTCGCTTTTACACCGAGAGTGAAGCGGATGGTTCTCACTACGACACTGCTGTTCGGAATAGCAGCGTTGGTGACAGGGCTTATCGGCAGAGGCAGTGTGCGTCCTATACAGTGGATTCTTCTGGCGTTGTGTGTGGCACAGCCGGTACTGATCCTTCTGGTTAACCGGATCAACCAGCCCATTGAGAAGGGTGTAAATCAGCACTATATCAATGATGCGGCACGGATTCTGAAGGAGATGCCGGAGCTGAAGATTATCGGTGTCACCGGAAGCTATGGAAAGACCAGTGTGAAATACTATTTGAATACATTGCTGTCGAGCCAGTATAATGTTCTGCAGACGCCGGGCAATTTCAATACAACACTTGGTGTGGTAAGAACCATCCGGGAGCATATGAAGCCCTTTCATGAAATATTTATCTGTGAGATGGGAGCCCGTGAGGTGGGGGATATCAAGGAAATCTGTGATCTGGTACATCCGGATTATGGAATCATCACTTCGATAGGGCCGCAGCACTTGCAGAGCTTTCACACGATCGAGAATATTGTCAGCACAAAGTTTGAACTTGCAGATGCAGTTCCGGAGAACGGAATCGTTTTCCTGAATTATGATAATGAATATATCCGCGGGCATAAGATTGACAAGAAGATCATTACCTATGGGATTGGCCAGGAAGATCTTGATTACCGGGCATATGACATTGCGGTATCTCCGGAGGGATCAAGGTTTAAGGTCAGGGATGCACAGGGGACAGAATTTGAGTTCCATACACGGCTTGTGGGGAATCATAATGTACAGAACATTGCCGGTGCGATTGCAGTTGCCAACACATTGGGAATACCGATGGAAAAACTCGTGTACCCGGTAAAGCAGTTGGAGAGCGTGCCGCACAGATTGCAGCTTCTCAGGCAGGGGAACAGGATCATTCTGGATGACAGTTATAACTCCAACAAGAATGGATTTAAGGCAGCGCTGGATACGTTAGCGATGTTTCAGGAGATGCGTATTCTGATGACACCGGGAATGGTAGAACTCGGCGCGAAGCAGTATGATGAGAACAAAGAGGTTGGAGCCTATGCTGCGGATAAATGCGATTATGCGATTTTGGTAGGAAAGGAACAGACCCGGCCTATTCAGGACGGGCTGTTACAGGCAGGCTTTGCACAGAACCGGATGATCGTGGTGGATACTTTACAGGAGGCGTTCCAGATGGTGAATGCGATACCGAATGAGCGGCAGAAGGTAGTCCTGATCGAGAATGACCTGCCGGACAATTATTCATAAACTGTGACTATTCAAAGACTTGCAACGGCAGGTCTGAAAATATCTACATCAGAAAGGTGAGGAGAGAGATATGAAAATTCGAGTAGGAGTCTTCTTCGGAGGCAAGAGTGTGGAGCATGAGGTGTCGGTCATCTCGGGATTACAGGCGTATAATTCTTTTGATAAAGAGAAGTATGAACCTATTGCCATATATATTACAAAAGAGAACGAGCTTTATACAGGAGAGTGCATTGCAGACATCGGAAATTACAAAAATATTCCGGAGCTTCTGAAAAAAAGCATAAGAGTCTTCCTGATGTGCAATGACGGAAAGGTTCAGCTTATCAGATATCCCCAGAAGAAGTTTGGAGATTCCGTGGTGGCTGAGATTGATGTGGCGTTTCCGGTTGTGCACGGGGCGAATGTGGAGGATGGTTCTCTGCAGGGATTTCTGCGTCACTATAATATCCCCTATGCAGGCTGCGATGTCATGGCATCCGCGGTTGCAATGGATAAATACGTAATGAAAACCGTGTTGAAGGACAATGATATTCCGGTACTTGACTGTGTGACCGTGAATGTCAAAGAATATCAGGCAGGACAGGAAGCCGCATATGAAAAGATAGAAAACAGGATCGGTTACCCGGCGATCATCAAACCCGTAAATCTTGGTTCCAGTGTCGGAATTAAAGTGGCCAGAGACCGGAAGGAACTGGAGGAGGCGCTGGAGTATGCGTTCACCTTCGGACCGAAGGTGTTGGTGGAGCGTGCAATCATGCAGCTTCGGGAAATTAACTGTGCAGTTCTGGGAGATTATGAGCAGGCAGCAGCCTCTGAGTGTGAAGAGCCAATTTCCAGTGATGAGATCTTAAGCTATGAGGATAAGTATGTGGCAGGCTCAAAGAGCGGATCAGAGGGAATGAGAACAGCAAAACGGGAACTCCCGGCAAATCTGACTCCCGAGCGCAGAGAAGAAATCCGGCAGATGGCGGTGAAAACATTCCAGGTTTTGGGATGCAGCGGAGTGTCCAGAATTGATTTTATGATTGACAAGGAAACCGATAAGGTCTATGTAAATGAGATCAACCCGATACCGGGATCGCTGGCGTTCTATCTTTGGGAGCCGCTTGGAAAGCCTTATGCGCAGCTTTTGGATGATATGGTGAAGCTTGCACTGAAAAGGGAGAGAGAGGAGAAGAGCATGATGACTTCGTTTGACAGCAATATTCTTCAAAATGCGAACCTCTCCGGAGCTAAGGGAGTAAAGAAATAATTTACAAAGGTTTTACCTGAATATGATTTTGGCGGAGTGCATCGTTGACTATAATATTTATGGGTAATCTGTATGACGGAGATTTCGGGACAGTTTTCAGAGCAGATAAAACCACTGCTGAAACCGGAAGATGCGCAGAGAGGATACTTACTGGCGGTTGGAAGAGACGGGAAAAGAGATTACTTTCCGGTGGTATCTGCGACAGTTGTAGGAATAGCAAGCGATGAACATTCTTTTGCAACCCAGTATGAGTTGACCCAGGAGCTTGCTAAACGAAAAAAGGATGCTAAAAAAGCAAAGAGGGATGCTTTTTGGGCACAGGTTTTCCAGTAAGTTTTCCCTTGTAAATTTGAGTGCATAATGATAAAATAAAGCCGATCAGATAGTTTAACACAACTAACTGATCGGCTTTAAATATTTTCCACATATGATTTGGTAAAACTACGGATGGTGGAAAGAAAACGGAGGAAAAAGGGATGAAGAATGTATTTAAGAATGTAAATTGGAAAAAAGTCGGAACCTTTGCGGGTGGTGTTCTGTTTGGAACAGCAGGAATCAGCATTCTGTCCAGTAAAGACGCCAAAAAGGTTTATACACGCTGTACGGCTGCCGTTTTGAGGGCAAAGGACTGTGTGGTAAAGAAGGCAGGTATTTTGCAGGAAAACTGTGGCGATATCTATGCCGATGCAAAGGACATCAACGAGGATCGCGCGCGTGCTGCTGAAGAATGTGTATGTGAGGATGAAGCAGAATAAGATACGTCACGAGAAGCGAGGCGAGAACATTGAAATTTATAATAAAGAATGAATCCCGTGGACGGATCAGAATTCTGGTGCCGCAGAAAAGGATGACATTTGAGCAGGCGGACACTCTACAGTACTTCCTGATGAAGCTGGATGGGGTGACGGATGCAAAGGTCAATGAGAACACCTGCGGAGCCGTGATCTGCTATCATGGAAACCGGGATGATATACTGAAGGAATTAAAGAGATTCTGCTATGAGAAGGTTGAACTGCCGGATGGGTATATTGCTTCTTCCGGAAGACAGCTCAATGCCGAGTACAGGGATAAACTGATCGGAAACATAGCATTACATTATGCGAGAAGATTTCTTCTGCCTGCCCCTGTCAGGGCCTGCTATGTGATCTGGCAGTCAGGACATTTCCTGCTCAAAGGGATAAAATGTCTGTGGCAGCGCAAGATCGAGGTTCCGGTGCTGGATGCGGCAGCCATTACGGTATCCATGTTGAGAGAAGACTTTGATACGGCAGGCTCTGTCATGTTCCTGCTGGGTGTCGGTGATATTCTGGAGGATTGGACACACAAGAAGTCCGTGGGAGATCTTGCCAGAAGCATGTCATTGAACATTGAACAGGTATGGCAGAAAACGGATGCCGGGGAGATTCTGGTTGAGACCAGCAGGATCAAGGAAGGCGGTCTGGTTGTCGTACATATGGGAAATGTGATTCCCTTTGACGGAATTGTGAGTGAAGGCGAAGGAATGGTCAATCAGGCATCCCTTACCGGAGAGGCGATCCCTGTAAGAAAGGATGCGGGAACCTGTGTCTATGCGGGAACTGTGCTGGAAGAGGGTGAAATCACGCTCTGTGTCAAGCAGGCAGGGAACAGCAGCCGTTATGAAAAGATCGTTGCCATGATCGAAGAGTCAGAGAAACTGAAATCCGGTCTGGAGAGCAGAGCGGAACATCTGGCGGACCGGCTGGTTCCGTGGACACTAGGAGGAACAATCCTCACGTATCTGCTGACGCGCAATGTAACAAAGATGGTATCAGTACTGATGGTTGACTATTCCTGTGCACTCAAAATGGCAATGCCGATTTCGGTATTGTATGCGATCCAGGAGGCGAACCATTACAGCATCACGGTCAAAGGTGGCAAATATCTGGAAGCTGTGGCAGATGCGCAGACGATCGTCTTTGATAAGACGGGAACCCTCACGAAAGCAAAGCCGCGTGTCGTAGATGTGGTTTCCTTTAATGGGGAGGAACCCAGAGAATTACTCCGGCTGGCAGCATGTCTGGAAGAACATTTCCCGCATTCAATGGCCAAAGCCGTTGTAGATGCGGCACAGGAGAGAAATCTGGAGCACGAAGAGATGCACTCCAGCGTGGAGTATGTTGTGGCACATGGCATTTCTTCCAGCGTAGATGGCAAAAAGGTTATCATCGGCAGTCACCACTTTATCTTCGGAGATGAGGAATGTACGATACCGGAAGGAAAACAGGAAGCGTTTGATGCACTCCCGGAAGAGTATTCACATTTATATATGGCTATTGAAGGCAAGCTTGCAGCGGTTATCTGTATAGAAGATCCGTTGCGGACAGAGGCTGCCCGGGTCGTAAAAGAACTCCGAAAGGCCGGTTTCCAGAAGATCGTGATGATGACTGGAGACAGCGACCGGACAGCGCGAGCGATCGCACAGAAGGTTGGCGTGGATGAGTATTATTCCGAAGTGCTTCCCGAGGATAAGGCCAGCTTTGTAGAAAAGGAAAAGGCGAATGGCAGAACCGTTATTATGATCGGTGACGGAATTAATGATTCGCCCGCCCTGTCGGCGGCCGATGCGGGAATTGCGATCAGCGACGGTGCTGCGATCGCGCGGGAGATTGCCGATATTACAATCGGGGCGGATGACCTGTATCAGGTGGTAGTCCTGCGAAAACTCAGCAAGGCTTTGATGAAGCGGATACGGGGTAATTATCGAAAGATCGTAGGATTTAATTCGGCTCTGATTCTGCTGGGTGTGCTTGGAGTGATTCAGCCGACAACCTCGGCGCTTTTGCATAATACTTCAACAATTTTAATCAGTATGGGCGGTATGAGAAAATTACTTCCGGAAGAATAAACTTCCGGAAGTTTTTTTGTAACAGAAAAATACACGCACAAATTTCTTTGCTGTTGACTTTAGGGATGAAATGTGATATTTTTGAACTACCGACAGGTTGTCGGTTATACAAAACAGGAAAGAAGGATATTTTTGAGAGTTGTAAAGGATGCGCAGGAGCGCAGAAATGAAATACTGGATGTAGCGGAGATGCTGTTTAGTACAAAGGGGTTCGACAATACGAGCACCAACGATATTCTGGATGAAATTGGAATCGCGAGGGGAACGCTTTATTATCACTTCAAATCCAAGGAAGATATTCTGGATGCCATGATCGACCGGATTACAGAACAGCTGATGCGAAGAGCTTCTGGGATTGCGAAAGATAAGTCCATACCGGTTCTGGAGCGGCTGATAAGGTCTATTATGGCGTTGAATGTGGACAATGACCTGGGGCATATGGTGATGGAACAGGTGCATCGACCGCAGAATGCACTGCTTCATCAGAAAATGCAAAGCAAAATGCTCAAGGTTGTGAATCCTATGATTATTGAAATTATTAAGGATGGGATCGCACAGGGGATCTGGCAGACAGACTATCCCGAAGGCATGGTGGAGATGACGATGCTGTATTCCAATGTAGCATTTGATGAACTGGAGGAATGTGAGCCCCAGGAACGCGAGCAGTGTATCAGGGCATTTACCTACAATGTGGAAAGAATGTTGGGGATGCAGGAAGGGGCGCTTGAGCAGGCCATGATGAGGATCTTTCATATGGGGGAATAAAGAGGAGTTTTTTTTACTACTTAACCGACCGACTGACGGTTATATACATAAAATGAGAACTGGTGTGCATACGGGATAGCAGAACAGAACGAAACATGCACAGAAATGAGGATATGTATGGCAACAAAAACAAAGAGTAATTTTCCAAAATTTATCCTGCTGTGGCTGGGAGAATTGATTTCTTCTGTCGGAGGAGGACTCACAAGCTTCGGATTAGGGGTATACGTCTTTCAGGAAACGGGAAGTGCTGCCGGTATGGCACTGGTAACACTGCTTGCCTTTCTGCCGACTCTGTTGTTCAGTGTACCGGCCGGAGTGCTGGCTGACCGATATGACAGAAGAATCCTGATGATGATAGGGGATGGATTTTCGGCGTTCGGCATTCTGTATATTCTGATCTGTATGATACAGGGGGAGGCACTGCTTTATCAGATCTGCATCGGTGTTTTTGTCAGTTCGTTTTTTTCATCCCTGCTGGAGCCGTCCTACAGGGCAACTGTGACCGATCTGCTGACAAAGGAAGAGTATTCTAAGGCAAGTGGTCTGGTCAGTCTTGCAGGAAGTGCAAGATACCTGATATCTCCGGTACTTGCCGGAATTTTGCTGACAGTCAGTGATATTAAGCTTTTGCTCATTATTGATATCTGCACCTTCTTTGTCACGGTGACTTCTACAGCGGTAGTGAAGAAGGGACTGGCTTCCAAACCGGCAGAGGACAGAGAACCGTTTGGAAAGAGCCTGAAGCAGGGATGGGAAGCGGTACATTCCCGAAAAGGAGTATTCTTATTGATTATTATGTCTTCGGCACTGACCTGCTTTATGGGCGTTTTTCAGATTCTGGCAGAGCCGTTGATCCTTGCTTTCCAGAGCACGGCAGCACTTGGCGTGGGAGAAACCCTCTGTGCAAGCGGTATGCTCGTTTCCAGCCTTATCCTGGGAATCTGGGGGCTGAAAAAGAACTACGCAAGAGTGCTCAGCTCCTCCCTTGTTCTGGCTGGAGCGGCCATGTTTGCTTTTGCAATCTGGGAAAACATGTACACAATCTGCATCTTTGGGTTCCTGTTTTTTGCAATGCTGCCGTTCGCCAATAATTGTCTGGATTATCTGGTCAGAACCAATATTCCGGATGAGTTACAGGGACGTGCATGGGGATTTATCGGATTTCTATCACAGATCGGATATGTGGTTGCTTACAGCGCGGCAGGAACTCTGGCAGATGTAATAGGCACGCGGACAGGAATCGGAGTAGGAAGAGGGGCGGCACGGGTGATCATGGGTGCCGGAGTTTTGTTGGCTGCGATGGCATTTCTTCTTCGGTTTATAAAGAGTATCCGCGCATTGGAAAAAGGAGTGGAATATTGAAAACAGGGATGTTTCGGAAACTGGTAAGAGAAGATATCAGGAATAACAAATTTTCAACAGGAGCCATCGTGCTCTTTAGCGGTATTTCCGTAATGCTTTTTACCTTGACAATTATTTTGTTCGCAAATCTTCTGGGAGCGATCGATCGTCTGATGGAAAAGGCGCGGACACCGGATTATCTGCAGATGCATGCAGGAGTGGTTGTGGAGAAAGAAATACAGGAGTTTGCACAGGCAAATCCACAGGTAAAGGAGTGCCAGATCAGTCGGTTTCTGAATCTGGAGAATGACAAGATATATCTTGGAGAGCATTGTCTGGTAGAGAGCACGCAGGATAATGGTCTGAGTGTGCAGAATCCCTCATTTGATCTGCTTCTGGATGAAAATAACCAGATACCGCAGGTAAGCGAAGGAGAGGTTTATGTGCCGGTCTGTTACAGGCAGCAGTATGATCTGCATGCGGGCGATCTTATGCAGATCGGTCAGCAGACGTTGAAGATAGCAGGTTTTATCCGGGATGCACAGATGAATTCCATGATGGCATCCTCCAAACGATTTCTGGTGGGAGAGGCTGACTACGAACGGTTTCTGGAGGACGGTTCGCAGGAATACCTGATCGAATTTCTGCTGATAGAGGAAGCGGATACAGGGGGCTTTGCGACAGCCTATGTAGATGCCGGTCTTCCGACAAATGGGCCTGCGATCACAGGGGGGGCTGATCAAGCTGATGAATGCACTGTCAGATGGAATGATGATCATGATCATTCTGCTGGTCAGTATTCTGGTATTTGTGATTTCCGCGGTTTGTATCCGCTTTATCCTCCTTACCAGGGTGGAGCGTGAGAAAAAAGAAATCGGCATGCTGAAGGCTCTTGGCATAGCACGCCGGGAGGTGAGGAAGTTTTATTTCGGAAAGTATGCGGTGATAACCTGCGCGGGAGCCGTACTCGGGATCGGCTTTGCGTGGGGGGCCTATCCGGTTCTGGCAGAAAAAATGCAGGAGCTGTATGGAACCAGTGTGGCAGTCTGGCAGAATGTCCTGTTTTCCCTGTTGGGTGCGGGCTTTGTGATAGCCTGTATGCTTTGGTTTGTGCGTGGCGTACTACACAAAGTAGAGAAAATTACAGCCCTTGATGCGCTTCTTGGCAGAGAGGAAAAGACAGGAAAAGGACAGAAGGGTTATATAGCGGTCATTGCGGCAATCTGCACTTTTCTGATGGTTATTCCGACTAATCTGAACAGTACACTGGAATCTCCGGAGTTTGTGACCTACATGGGAATCGGAGATGGAGAGATCAGAATCGATATAAGGCAGGGAGAAAATATCGGAGCAGTCACGCAGAAGCTTATGGAGAAACTCAGGGAAGATACAGAGGTGGAAGAGTTCTGTCTGTTACAGACTGGAATGGAAAAAATAGTGACAGAAGAAGGAAATGAAAATCTTCTTGTAGAATCCGGCAATCATATGGTATTTCCGGTCAGTTACAGCAAGGGACGTGCACCGCAAAAAGAAGACGAAATGGCTGTCTCAGCTTTGGAAGCGCAGGAGCTGTCTGTGTCGGTTGGTGATCAGATCCGGCTGGCAGAGGATAACGGAGAGACATCCTACCGTGTATGCGGTATTTATTCTGACATTACCAATGGTGGAAAAACAGCAAAGAGGTGCAGCGGGGAAGGACAGAGCGCTGACGGTGATATCATGTGGAACATTATGTATATCACTTTAAAGGAAAACAGTGATAAAGCCGCATGGGTAGAAAGTTACCGGGAGTGGGCGGCAAAGATTGCCGGGGATGCGCTGCAACAGTCGGCGGCAGTCAAGATTGTAAGTATAAAGGACTATGTACAGGCAACCTACGGACAGACCATGGAGCAGGTGAGTAAGGCAGCAACCATGACAAGTGTTGTGGCGGCAGCAATTCTGTTCGTGGTGATCATATTATTTTTGAAGCTGTTAGTGGCCAGAAAAGCTTATGGAATTTCTCTGGAAAAGGCGCTTGGATTTGAGAATAGAGATATTATCAGAAAGTATTTCTACATGGGAACAGGCTGTGCTGTGGTCGGAGAAGCAGCGGGAATTGTTCTTGGAAATCTTCTGGGAGAAAGAATTTGCGGTATGGCACTTAAATCATTCGGTGCAGAGGGCTTTCGATTTGTCTGTGACTGGACGCAGATCCTGATCCGGATTCCGGGAATAGCACTTGTGGCAGCCATACTTGCCGTGTGGATCGGAACATCAGATATTTACAGTGTGAAGGCTTATGAATGTTGCAGAGACAGAGAGTAGAAACGGAGATAAGAATGGCAGAATTATTAAATGTAAAAGGATTGTGCAAGAAAAATATTCTGAATGAGGTAGATTTTGAAATGGAACGTGGAGAGATGATCGCCATTATGGGACCGTCGGGTTCCGGAAAATCTACTTTGCTGTATCAGCTGGCCGGTATGGACACACCGGATGGCGGAGCAATTATTTTTCAGGGACATAATATGGTGGGACTTTCGGAGGACGAGTGTGCAAGGCTCCGACTGGAGCAGACTGGATTCGTATTCCAGCAGATGAATATGATGGTAAACCTGAAACTGCTTGATAATATTCTCTTGCCGGCGGTTTGGCTGCAAAAGAAAAACAAAAAGAATACGAACCGTTCCAGTGAACAGATGCAGCGGGAGGCAGAAGAACTGATGAGGAAGCTTGGAATAGCCGGACTTGAGGACCGTAAGATTACGGAGGTGTCTGGTGGCCAGCTACAGAGAGCCTGTATCTGCCGGGCATTGATGAATCATCCGGCAATTATTTACGCCGATGAACCGACCGGGGCGTTAAACCGGAAAGCTTCCAGAGAAGTGATGGAGGAGTTTGTAAAGCTAAACCGAGAGGGTACCAGTATTCTGATGGTGACACATGACAGCAAGGTAGCCGAAATGTGCGATAAGGTACTGTATCTGGTGGATGGACGAATAGAAGGAAGTCTGGAACTGGGGAAGTATCGCCCGCAGGATGCATCACTCCGCGGCGAACGGATGAAAAAATGGCTGGATAGCAAGGAAGCATAAAAAATTGTATACAAAACACCTCTTTTCTGATATGATATAATTCATACCATACCAGTATGAATAGTGTGAAAAAAGAAAGGGGTGTTTTTGCATGAGACAGATATTGTGCTATGGAGATTCTAATACCTATGGATATGTGCCGGGAACAGGGAAACGTTACCCATGGGGAGTGAGATGGACGAGTATTTTGAATGAAATGCTCGGAATGCAGGAATACCGGGTGATCGAGGAAGGATTGTGTGGAAGAACCACCGTCTATGAGGATGTAACGCGGAGGAACCGCGATGGAAGTAAGGTTTTGCCGGTTGTGCTGGAATCGCAGGGAGTCTGCGATCTGGTTGTCATCATGCTGGGAACGAATGACTGCAAAACCGCCTATAAGGCAAGTGCAGAGGAAATTGGCGAGGGGATGCGTAAACTGATCCGGCAGGTGCGCACCTATTCTGAGAGCAGCAAGATACTCATTATGGCACCGATCCACTTAGGGGAAGGAGTCTGGGAGAAGGGATACGATACGGAGTTTGGAGAGGAATCCTTAAGGGTCAGCTGGCAGCTCGGAGAAGCCTATCGAAACGTGGCAAATCAGGAGGGAACATTTTTCCTGAACGCGGCTGACTATGCGGAGCCAAGTACTATTGACAGGGAACACCTTGATCCGGAGGGACACCGTCGACTGGCAAAGGCTGTTTATGAAAGACTGCGGAACTGGAGCTTTGTGTCCGATATATGAGTTTAAGGAGATGAGAAGGACATGAAGACAAGAGAGGAAGCATTGCAGTATGGACTGTCTTTTCCGAATACCTATCAGGAGGCACCGTTTCACGATCCGAACTGGCAGCTTGTGAGGGTAAAAGGCAGCAAAAAGGCATTTTTATGGACCTATGAAAGAGACGGATATATCAACCTGAATGTGAAGGCAGACCCGGAGTGGAGAGATTACTGGCGAGGAGCATTTGAGGCAGTTATACCAGGATGGCATCAGAATAAGGAGCATTGGAATACGATCATTCTGGACGGAACCGTGCCGGAGGATGCGGTCAGAAGAATGATCGAAGAGAGCTATGAACTGGTGACGGACAGTCCATCAAAGCGTATTTATGAGGCTGTAAAGAGAATTCCCAGAGGAAGAGTTGCAACCTATGGACAGGTTGCTGAGATGGCAGGAGATAAGAAGATGGCGAGAGCCGTAGGGAATGCACTGCACAAAAATCCGGACCCCTCAGAGATTCCGTGCCACCGCGTTGTGAATGCCAAGGGAGAGCTTGCCGGAGCGTTTGCGTTCGGCGGTGGGGATGAACAGGCAAAACGCCTCCGTGCCGAGGGCGTACCAGTGGAAAACGGTAAAGTTGATCTTTCCAGGTTTGGCATTGACTCTTGCGGCAACCATCTTCTGTTTTGACAAAATATTGCTTATGATATTCCAAATAGCAGATTTTGGAGAGGCAGACAGGTTTCGGAAAAATATGAGGAAAAAATGTGCATGTATGGCGGCGGGACTGGTGCTGGTGATGCTGGCAGCAGGGTGTGCCGGTCAGAATGTGAAGCAGCAGGAGCCGAGGGGGATTATGGAATACTATAGTGCAGAACCTTCGGATATGGAGACTGTTTTTGCGTCGGAGGATGTCGCATCCATAACGTACAGCTACACCATGGATACTGTGATGGAATGTGTGATCACAGACGCGGAAGAAATCAAGGCGGTCTATGATGCACTGGCAGCGATCCAGGTAGAGGAAGAGACAGAAGAAAGAGCGACAGACAGTGACGATTACTTTCAGTTTGTTTTGCAGAACGGCGATCGCTATACCTTTCATTTTGAACACCATCATTTTGTGAATGAGGACAAAGCCTATCTTCTTTCCAATGACAAGGAACTGTGGAAACTGGCAGCAGCATTGCGCAGAAGATGAAAGTAAACAATGGGAGGTTAGCTATGGCAGAATCAAAGATTTTTGGGTTAAACGGGATAGATATACAGCAGGTGGCAGAAGGTGTGGAAAGCTTTTTGCGCGACGAAAAAAAGATGGAAGTGCAGTGTGCGGCATACGAGGACGGATATTATATTCAGGCAGGACAGTCAGATACCCTGCGGACTCTCTCCGGTATGAAGCTGGCGACAACAGTGCAGTTATCTGTAATAGATGATAATCTGAATGTGACGATTGGAGAAGGGCAGTGGACAGATAAGCTGGGAGCTGGTGCTGTAGGAATGTTTTTTGCGTGGCCCTTGGCAGTTACGGCTGGAATTGGAGCATATAAGCAGAAGAAACTGCCTGAGGAAATCTTTAATGTAGTTGCAGGGATCACAGCTTCGCAGGGCTATAATGCACAGCCTGCAAATCCCTATGCAGGAAGAACATCCATGAACAATCCGTATGCGTCCCAGACAAGGCCTAATCCGTATGCAGCTCCCGAACCGACACATCAGTGCCCGAATTGTCATGCGCCGTTGACGAGCGGAGCGAAGTTCTGTGCAAATTGTGGAACAAAGGTTGTCAACACCTGTCCTGACTGTGGGGCAACAGTGGCACCCGGAAGTAAGTTCTGCCCGCAGTGTGGAAAGAATTTGCTGTAATGGATCAGAAAATAGCAGACGCGGCCTGACAGGGCTGCAGAATAAGAGATGAAAATAAGAAGAGGCTGTCCGGCGGGATGGTCTTTTTTTATGGAAGCAAGGACAATGCATGCACTTATACAGGTGGAAGGTATGACTGTTAATCAGGGAGAAGGTCGCAGAACAGTTGACTTTTTGAAATAACAATTACTGTTAAAGCAACCGAAAGTATGCTATCCTAGTGACGTAGGTCAAAACGATACCGGAGGAGGAAGTGCAAATGAGGACATTTATTGGTACGGGGCAAGGAAACCCGAAGGATGCCGTAAAGAAGGCAACACAGGGATAAAATAATCCATCTGCAATTCTTTTCATGGCACCCTATGAGATGATGGAAGAGGTTTTGCCGTTGTTGCAGATCAGGTAACAAAGTTATCGGTCGGCATTAAAGAGCTTGTCGGTGATGTGAACAAGAGTATGGAAGGCTTACAGACCAGTTCGGAGAGCCTGGCACATTCTCTTGACGACATCAGGGAGGCACTGGATGCGTCCAGAGTACAGATGGAAAATACAGAAGAGGTTTTTCAGGGAAGCATGAAAACCCATGAGAAGCGTTATGAGCAGGTGCAGATGAATATCAACGACCTGAAGAGCCTGATGACCCAGAAAGGATTTATCTATGAAGATATTTCCAACATGATGGAGCAGGCTCAGCCTCTGATCAAGAATATTCAGAACGAGTTATAAAGAGTGTTCTTCCAGTTCTTCCTTGATAAACATAAACAGGAAGCTGATGAGAAGCAGGATACAGGAAACCCAGATAGCTTTTGTGCTGTACATGGGAACCAAAAGACCACCTATTCCCGCACCAATGGCGAACATCAGAATAATTCCCAGATAACAGATCGATTTGTGAAGGGTCTGTCCGTCATGGGTCTTACGGTAGGCACAAAGGGATTCCATGCAGCTGCGGATATTTCCAATACACATGGTACTTGCAAAGGCGTATCCATTTACCTTACGGAAGGCCTGAACCTGCATGGCGCAGGAGAAGGATACGATGGCGTTCGCGAGAATATTGCAGTCTGTCGGGATAAATCCGACGGAGAGAAGAAGCAGGATCTCAACCAGAAGGATAAGCTGTCTCCAGTGAATTTTCTGGGCCATTCGGTACTTGATATGTATTTCCTCGGCTACGGCAATGCCGACAGCAAAGGCGAGGAGAGGGATCAGATAATGGATAGCGAGAGCCCAGTCGCGGGCTGCGATGCTTTGGCTGAGAAGAACGATATTGCCGGTCTGGGCGTTGGCGAATACTTTTCCGCGAAACAGGTAGGTATAGGCATCCTGCAAGCCGCCGGATAGAGAAAGGAAGGCGGCCGTCCAGAAGGATTCGGACATTTGTCCGTGAAATTTGTGACGCAAGGAAAACACCTCCAAAATATTCTTTTTATCATGTTCTTTTTGTATTATACTACTCTTTGGATATTTGAAAAGCATGAAATTGAGAAGTGGGAGACAGATATGACTCTTCAACAGTTGAGATATGTAACCATGGTAGCCGAGGTGGGAACCATTACAGAGGCAGCCAACCGGCTTTATATTTCGCAGCCAAGTCTGACGAACGCAATCCGGGAACTGGAAAAAGAGATGAATCTTGTCATTTTTCAGAGGACAAATAAGGGAATCAGACCGTCTGTGGAAGGAGAAACCTTTCTTGGATATGCAAGACAGGTATTGGAACAGGCGGCGGTTCTCGAGGACAGATACAAAAAGGGAGAGGGTGGGAAGACACAATTCTGTGTGTCAGCCCAGCACTACTCGTTTGCGGTGAACGCCTTTGTGGAGCTGATCAAGGAATATGGTCAGGAGGAATATGATTTCCGGATCCGGGAGACACAGACATACGAAATAATCGAAGATGTGGCACGGATGCAGAGTGAGATCGGGATTCTGTTTCTGAATGAGTTTAACGAGATTGTGATTAGAAAGATCCTGAAATCAAAGGATCTGGAGTTTCATGACCTGTTTGTGGCAAAGCCACATGTTTTTATCAGCAGGAGACATCCTCTTGCGGGGCAGTCAATTATCACCAATGAGGAACTGGAAGAATACCCGTATCTGTCATTTGAGCAGGGAGAGCACAATTCTTTTTATTTTTCAGAAGAAATATTCTCCGTGTCAGAGAGAAAGAAAAACATCCGGGTGAGGGACAGGGCGACCTTATTTAATCTGCTGATCGGTTTAAACGGATATACGGTCTGCAGTGGTGTCATTGACCAGAAGCTCAATGGGGAAGACATCATTGCCGTGCCGCTTGCCGATGAGAGTGAGATGAGGATCGGATATATCATACACCGCAAAGAGATATTGAGCAGATTAGGAGAGTCTTATCTGAAAGCACTTATGCAGTGTGTGCAGCCGAATATCGATAACACAGCAACTACAGAATAAGAGAAAAAATAAAAGAGGATAGATGACAGCGACTTTTGCTATAGCTTGAAACTATGGCGAGAGTCGATTTTTTTGTATTATACAATAATTGACTAATAAACTATAGTAAATCTATCAAGTATAGTACGTTTGAGAACGAGATGGGAGGAAAAATGAAAACAGCAGTGGTAGGGTTCCCGAGAGTAGGAACATTGAGAGAATTAAAGTTTGCAAGCGAGAAATATTTCCGCGGAGAGATAACCGCAGAAGAACTGATGGAAACAGCAAAGCAGTTGCGGAGTATTCACTGGAATACACAGAAGAAGGCCGGAATTGATCATATTTCCAGTAACGATTTCTCTTTTTATGACATGATGCTCGATACCGCAGAACTGCTTGGCATTGTGCCGAAACGTTATCGCGAATTACAGCTTTCACAGCTTGATACCTATTTCGCAATGGCGCGTGGTTATCAGGGCGCTTCCGGAGATGTAAAGGCGCTTGCGATGAAAAAGTGGTTCAATACCAACTACCACTATATTGTGCCTGAGCTGGAGGATGACACGGAAATTAAGATTTCGAGTGACAAACTCTGGAAGGAATACGCAGAGGCGAAGGAACTTGGAATCATCACCAAGCCGGTTGTGATCGGAGCATATACAGTGCTGAAGCTGTGCAGATATACCGGCACAAAGAAAACGGGCGACTATGTGGATGCCGTGATCGCCGCTTATCAGGAACTGCTTCGGAAGTGCGAGGAGCAGAAGATTGCCTGGGTGCAGTTTGATGAGCCGTCTCTTGTGCGGGACATGACAAAAGAGGATATGGAACTTTTCCGTAAAATATATGAGGCTGTCCTTCCTGCTGCAAAACAGACGAAGGTACTGGTACAGACCTATTTTGGAGATGTCCGCGATGTTTATCAGGAACTGACAAAATTACCTTTTGCGGGAATCGGGCTTGATTTTGTGGAAGGAAAGGAAACGGCAGCTCTGATAGAGAAATATGGATTCCCGAAGGAAAAGCTGTTGTTTGCCGGTGTGGTAAACGGTAAAAATATTTGGAAAAATCATTACGAGAAGACTCTGAAAATATTGAAATCCTTGCAGGATCAGGGAATCCAGACGGTAATTTCAACGTCCTGCTCCCTTTTACATGTGCCTTATACTTTACGGCATGAGACAAAGCTTGCACCGGAATATGTGGCTTATTTTGCCTTTGCAGAAGAGAAACTGACGGAGCTGCAGGAGCTTGGCAGTCTGGCAGATTGTGCACAGCCTGAGCAGGAATCTGCTTATCAGAAGAACTGGCAGCTTTTCAGCAAAGGAAGAGACTGTGACAACGAGAAAGTCAGACAGAGACTTGCCGATGTGAAGGAAAGTGACTATACAAGACTGCCAAAGCGCAGTGAGAGACAGAGTTTGCAGAAGAAAGTCCTGAACCTGCCGGAGTTCCCGACAACAACGATCGGTTCGTTCCCGCAGACAAAGGATGTCAAGGCTAATCGCGCGGCATTCCGGAAAGGTGAGATCTCAAAGCAGGAATATATTGATTTCAACAAGAAGAAGATCGCAGAGTGCGTTGCATGGCAGGAAGAAATCGGTCTGGATGTGCTTGTACATGGAGAATATGAGAGAAATGACATGGTGGAGTACTTCGGAGAAGCCCTTGGAGGATTCCTGTTCACGGAAAAAGCCTGGGTGCAGTCCTATGGAACAAGATGTGTAAAGCCGCCGATCATCTGGGGAGATGTGTACCGCGAAAAACCAATTACCGTGGAGTGGTCTGTTTATGCGCAGTCCCTGACAAAGAAGAGCATGAAGGGAATGCTGACAGGGCCGGTTACAATCCTGAACTGGTCATTCCCCAGAGAGGATATTTCCATCAGAGAGTCCATTTCACAGATAGCACTGGCAATTCGTGATGAGGTGCTGGATCTGGAGGCAAACGGAATTCGTGTGATACAGATCGATGAGGCTGCCCTGAGAGAGAAGCTGCCTTTGAGAAAATCTGACTGGAATAAGGAATATCTGGATTTTGCAATCCCGGCATTCCGCCTGACACACAGTGGAGTAAAGGCAGATACGCAGATCCACACACATATGTGCTACAGTGAGTTTACAGATATAATTCCGGCGATCGATGCAATGGATGCAGATGTCATAACCTTTGAGGCATCACGTTCGGATCTGCAGATATTGGATGCTTTGAGAGAGAATCATTTTGAGACGGAGGTTGGACCGGGTGTATATGATATTCATTCACCTCGTGTACCTACCGTGGATGAGATTGTGTCAGCCCTCCAGATCATGCTTACGAAGATAAAGAGTGAGAAGCTGTGGATCAATCCGGATTGCGGGCTAAAGACCAGAGGAGTGCCGGAGACCGATGCGAGCCTTAGAAACATGGTAGAGGCAGCTAAGAAGATCAGGGAGATCGCAGGAAAAACAAAGTAATAACATATGCTAGCGAGAGTATAGAGTCCGTCACAGAGAAAATCTGTGGCGGATTTTGACTTGTGGCAGTGCCATAACAAAAAGGATATGATAGACTGTAAGGAGTAACAGAAGGAGGGGCAAGCTATGCTGTATATTATGAGACATGGAAAGACAGAGTGGAATGAACTGCATAAGTTACAGGGACGTACAGATATTCCTCTGAACGAAGAGGGAAGAAGAATGGCTGAGCAGGCACGGGAGAAGTATAAGGATGTCTCCTTTGATATCTGCTACTGCTCACCGTTGATCCGTGCCAGGGAGACGGCAGAAATTGTATTACAGGGAAGAAATATCCCGATCTTGTATGATGACAGATTGATGGAGATGAATTTTGGGGTGTATGAGGGGACTCAGAACTGCTTTCAGATTTTGGACAGCCCGGTCAGGGTCCTGTTTAAAGATCCGGCTCATTATGTGGCAGTAGAGGGAGGCGAAAGCCTTGAGGAGCTTTATGCAAGAACAGGAGCGTTCCTGAAAGAGGTGGTAGAACCGGAACTGGAAGCCGGAAAGGATGTGCTGATCGTCGGTCATGGTGCGATGAATTCGAGTATTCTCTGTCAGGTCAGAAAGGTTCCGGTGGAGAAGTTCTGGGATGCCGGGATCGAGAACTGCAAGCTGATGAAGCTTATCTAGGACAGTGATACCGGGCAGCAGGTCAGTAAATGATATGGATAAGAGGATTACCCACGGATGATGAGGGATGTGAAGGCGGTCAAGATCACCTCCTGGTGGGAGCGCGCGGTTGACATTATTCCGGCTACCGGAGCAAAAGGGATAGGCATTTCAAAGGTTTTGGAATATTATCAACTGGATAGATCACAGGCGATGGCTTTCGGCGATGGAAACAATGATATCGAAATGCTTCAGGCAGTCGGAACCGGAGTGGCTATGGCGAATGCGTCTGAGGAGTTGAAGGCTGTGGCGGATGAGATCTGCGGCGACGTGGCAGAGGATGGAATTTATCATTACTGCCTGCAAAAAGGGTTGATCTAGTGATTTTGCAGTAGTATGAATATTTAGTGATGACAGGGAAAACAGCAACATGAAAAACAGGAGAAAAGCACAGCAGAATATCACCGACGAATTGGAGAAGGGAAAAATACTACCCCTGATCGTCCGGCTTTCAATACCGGCGGTTATTGCGCAGCTGATCACCTTTCTGTACAACATTGTAGACCGAATGTACGTTGCCAGAATGGACGGGGACGGGATGGATGCGCTTGCTGCACTTGGAATTGTGCTGCCGATCACGCTGATCATACAGGCATTTGCCAATCTGATCGGACTTGGCGGTTCGCCGAGGGCGGGAATTAAAATGGGCGAGGGAAACCGGGGGGAAGCAAACCGGATTTTCAATACTGCTTTTTTATTGCTCACAGTTCTGGGAATAGGGATCAGCATTGTCACTTATCTTTTTGCGAGACCGATCGTACTGTGGTTTGGGTGTCCGTTAAGTGCGGTAGAGTTTGCGGTCTCCTATTTGAAAATCTACTCCTGCGGAACCGTTTTTGTGATGCTCGCGCAGGGACTCAATCCATTTATTTTGACACAGGGATATTCGGTCATTGCCATGAGTTCTGTTCTGTTGGGGGCAGTCATCAATATTGTGCTTGACCCCATCTTTATTTTTAATCTGGGAATGGGAGTTCGTGGATCGAGCCTTGCAACAGTGCTGTCCCAGCTATGCTCCTGTCTGTGTGTCCTCTTGTTTTCCTTCACAAAAAAGAGCCTGTTTCACTTTCGGATTCAGGAAATGCGTTTTTCTATGGAGCGGATTACGAGTATTCTGTCACTTGGCATTACACCGTTTGTGATGACGCTGACGGAATGTGCGATCCAAATTGTTTTCAATATCAATCTAAACCGTGCGACCGGAGGGGATAAGGACTATACTGCGGCACTGACGGTGATGCTCAGTGCATTGCAGCTGATTTCTCTTCCTTTAAACGGAATTGGAAATGGGGTACAACCGTTTGTCAGCTATAATTATGGAAAAGGCGATGAGGAACGGTTGAAAAAAGGAATCCGATATGTCACGATCCTCGCATTTCTTTTCTGCATTTCTACATGGTCGGTTTCTCTTGCAGTGCCTGAAATGTATGCAAGGTTATTTGCGGCAAGTGATGAGGTGACACGGATTGTGAAGGAGTATTGTCCCTTTTTCCTGATGGGGTCGATCATGTTTTTTGTCCAGATGACCCTGCAGAATGTCAATATTGCGCTTGGACAGGCAAAATCTGCGCTGTTGCTTGCCGTTAACCGTAAGGTGGTCATTTTGATCCCATTATGTTTTTTCTTGACAGGCCTGCTTGGTTTCAAAGGGGTATACTTGTCAGAAGGGATAGCGGATCTTGTTGCGGGAATTATTACTTCTGTGGTAATCTTCACTTCTTTTCCGAGGATCTTCCGAAAGCGGGCAGAGGAAGTCAGAAACAAAGAACTTGGTCAAGGGCAGGAAAATTGACGATATGGATGAGGCGTGGTAAAATCTCGAGAAAAGAGGTTAGACGGCACTAACACACATCAAAGGAGACAAGTGATTCGGTATGACAGTTTATGAATATGGGATAGAAAATAAGCAGATAATCCTGTTGCTCCATCCTTCAGTTGTTCTGTGGGATTATTATGAATATGTGATTCCATTATTACAGGATGATTTTCATGTGGTAATACCGGCACTTCCCGGCTACGATAAGAAGAAACCCGAGCAGGATTTTACCAGCGTGGAAGAAATTGCGACGGAAATTGCCAACTGGCTGGAGACAAAAGGCATTTCAGAAGTTGCCTGTGTATATGGCTGTTCCATGGGAGGAGGCATTGTACTGCGTATGGTGGCAGATAACAGAATCCGCTTTCAGCATGCGGTAGTGGATGGAGGAATTACGCCCTATCAGTTACCGTGGCTGGCTACGAGATTACTGGCAGTCAGGGATTTTCTGATGATCTCCATGGGAAAATTCGGCGGCCTGAAGCTGCTTGAAAAGGCTTTTGCCACCGATGAGTACAGTGAGGAAGATCTGAAATATGAGGCAGACGTGCTACATTTTATCAGCTATAAGACGATCTGGAGAACTTTTGAATCCTGTAATAATTATGCAATGCCAAAGGAGATTGCCAGTGCGGGCGAAAACCTAGAATACTGGTATGCAGATAAGGAAAAGAAAGAACGTGCCCTGGACATCAAATTTGTGAAGACAAATTTTCCCAAGACCAGATTTGTGGAGATAGAAGGGATCGGACACGCAGGACTTGCGACAAAAGAACCACAGAAAATGGCAGATATGCTACGGAAACTGTGTAAGCAGTCAGGCGTAGCTGCTGCTTCCTACGAAGGAAAGGGAGAAGCATTTCATGGAAGGATATAATGCGATTGGAATAGAAAGTTTACTGGACTGGCCGAGAATCAGAAAGCTTCTGTCCATCGGCTTATTTGCTTCGCTGCTTGCTTTCGCAGGGGATTTCATTCATTAAGCTACTCTGGAATCTACAGGCTCATGGCAGAGAAGTTGCCAAGATGTGCCCATAATTACCGGACAGGGATTCTCGGATACATGATGTTTGCAAAATATTTTCTGTTGCCAACCTTTGTAATTTTTGTGATTTTCTTTGGGATATTTTGTGGAACCCAGATAGTAGCCTTCGTGAACGGATATACGCCGTATCCGAAATGGTGCTGGATTTTTAATGTCCTGGTGGGCATGGTACTGGTGCTTGTGATAACGGCATTTGGACACAGCGCGTTCATGAACGCGGTGCGTGCAGGTTATATGAGCCTTGGCAATATATGGATGTTTGCGGGACTGCTTATTACCATGAAGACGGCAGAAGAATGCGTGGAGTAGATATTTTATCCGTAGTCTGTCATAATCATTGGTAGCGGCAAGCAGTATGTGTCCATACGATATAATTATATGTTGCAATATGCACCCGAATTATTAGGAGAAAAAGCACAGATACCGGAACTTACCGATGAGTCAGAAGAAGGAATCCGGGCATATTTATAGGATCTGGAAAACAGAGAGAAGGCGTCAGTGGCAGTCAGAAGGCATTGCGTAAATTTCGGAAAATATACCGTGATGTTTACCGATATTATGGAGTTACTCAAAAAGATATTGAAACAAAATCGGAACGCTATGAAGATCTGGTCCGTACTTTGACAAAGTAAGAAAAACGCCGTAAAATCAACGATGCAACCTGAAGTTTACAGATAGAACTTCGGAAATGCTGGTCTTTCAGACAGAAGAAAGGTATTGTGATTCACGAACAGAGGTCAAATTTGCATGGCTCTGGATCACTTTATAAATATTGAAACGGAGGACTTACAATGACAGTAGGCGATAAGTTGGCAAAGCTACGGAAAGAGAACAATTATACCCAGGAGCAGCTTGCTGATATTCTGGGAGTATCAAGGCAGGCAATCAGCAAATGGGAGAGTAACATCAGTTACCCGGAGACAGAGAAGCTGATACGCATGAGTGAACTGTTTCACTGTTCCTTAGATTACCTGTTAAAAGATGAGATGGACACAGATGGCATATACAATAGTAAAAAAGGAATGTACATTTATCATTATAGGAGTAATCTGCCGGAGCGGAAGAGTGAAAAGAGGGTGTGGGGAATGCCACTGTGGCACATAGGGAAGAATGCCAGAGGATTTATTGCGGTTGGGCTGAATGCAAAGGGCGTGATCGCACTGGGATTGAAGGCTCAGGGAGTCGTGTCACTGGGATTGCTCTCGGTGGGGATTTTCTCGCTCGGTTTGTTGTCACTGGGGATATTTTCTCTGGGAATGCTTGCGTTGGGACTTATGGCAGCAGGCAGTATTTGTGCCGGAATCTTTACAGCAGGTGCGATTAGTCTGGGGATCGTATCAATGGGAGCAATCGCGGTAGGCGATTTTTCCGTGGGTGCGTTAGCTATCGGAAAGTATTTTGCAATGGGAGACAGTGCACGGGCGATGGTTGCCGTTGGAGACAGTGAAGCGGTAGGAAATATTTTTCAGAAAACAGGGAAATTGACAACAGAAGATATTGTCTCCATAAAAAATGCCCTTGATACGGTAGTGCCGTCTTATCTGTCCTGGGCGAAAGATATTGTAGTACATTTTTTGTAGAATAAGAATATGAAAGCCAGCGTCATACAATGGATTTTTATAAGAGAGAGAAGAAATGAAAAATAGTGCAGAAAATATAAACATTCTGGGTCAATTCTGTGGTAAGCGGGATATTGCAGAACTGACACAGGAACAGTTACAGAAGAAGTATGGGATATCTCAGGCTGACGTGATGGTTCTTTTTGGGGGAAGTATTTTGTGCGGTGGAGATGTTTTGGCAGAAGCCATGCAAAATAAGGTAGCCAGAAAGTACGTCATTGTTGGTGGCGCTGGTCATACAACGGAGGCATTGCGAAAGAGGATGCATCAGGAGTACCCGGCTATGGAAACGGACGGACTGCCGGAGGCACAGGTGTTTGCGGGCTATTTGAAATACCGTTATGGTCTGGAGGTGGATTTACTGGAGTGTGAATCTACAAACTGTGGCAATAATATTACATATCTGTTAGAGTTGTTAAAGGAAAAGGGAATCTCTTTCCGGTCCATTATTTTATCACAGGATGCTACCATGCAGCATCGAATGGAAGCAGGACTGCGTAAATATGTAGATGATACTGTGCAAATTATCAACTATGCGGTATATTTTGCAAAGGTTGTAGAAAAAGATAATGGCCTTGCGTATGAGAAAGACATTTGGGGAATGTGGGAGATAGACAGATATATCAGTTTGTTAATGGGTGAAATACCACGGCTTTCTGATGATGAAAATGGATATGGACCCAGAGGGAAAGATTTTATCACACATGTAGACATTCCTGATGAAGTTAGAAAAGCATTTGATGAATTATGCGAGGAGTATTCGGATTTGGTAAGAGTAGCCAATCCGCTGTATGCATCAAAGAAATAAAATGCCGGGAAAGATAACGGTAAGCGGGATGAAAGGATGAATCATGAAAGAAAAGAAACCAATTTTAAGAAATCGAACCTATCTGTATCTGACAGAATTCTTTTCAGGAATGTCAGTTATGGCAGTGGAACTGGGAGCCAGCAGACTTATGGCACCGTATTTCAGTTCTTCGCAGATAGTGTGGACGATTATTATTGGAACCATCATGATAGCGATGGCACTGGGAAATATTTATGGAGGAAGAAGTGCCGACAAGAATCCTGACCCGGACAAGTTATATGGGCGTATCATCATTGCTGCTATCTGGATTGCACTGATTCCCGTGGTAGGAAAATACATTATTCTCGGTATTTCCGCCCTGCTGATTTTTACAGTCAGCAGTAATTTCCTGATAATAGCCGGGTTTGTGTCATGTATGGTAATCTTTGTATTTCCACTGTTTTTACTGGGAACGGTTACGCCATCCCTTGTAAAATATACGGTAGATAATCTGGATGACAATGGAAAACTGGTAGGAAACCTGAACGCATCCAACACCATTGGCAGCATTATCGGTACGTTTGTGCCGACCTTTATCAGTATCCCAGCGGTAGGAACGTCTATCACATTCCTCATTTTTGCGGGAATCTTACTGCTGTTGACTATTATTTACTTTGTCAGTGGAAAACCAACCGCTTCCGAAGTCCGAAAGATTTCGTGCGGTATCGTGCTTTTTATTCTGTGTGCCGTGTTGGGGCATAATAACAGTTTTGCCTTCTGGCAGAATGACTTACTCTATGAAGGCGAGTCTATTTATAATTATCTTCAGGTGTATGACAATGATGAAGAAGTGGTGCTGTCCACCAATGTTTTGTTCGGTGTGCAGTCTGTTTATAAGAAACAAAGTGGTTTGACGGGAATGTATTATGATTATGCCATGGCTGCGCCTTATATGAGTGGGATAAAAGAAAAGCCGGAGATGGATATTCTCGTACTGGGCAACGGAACGGGAACTTATGCGACCCAGTGTACCCGGTATTTTGATAATGTGAAAATAGATGGTGTTGAGATAGATCAGAAGATTACTGACCTTGCGAAGGAATATTTTGAACTGCCGGATGATGTGAAGGTGACGACCTATGATGGACGGGCATATCTGAACGCAATCGATGACAAATATGACGTTATTATGGTAGATGCTTACCAGGACATTACGATTCCTTTTCAGATGTCTTCTATAGAGTTCTTTGAACTGGTGAAAGAGCATCTGAAGGAAGACGGCGTTATGGTTGTCAATATGAACATGCGAGGCAGTGGAGAAGGGAATATCAACCAGTATCTGTCAGACACTATCTCGGAAGTATTCGGGGAGGTTTATACAGCGGATGTTTCCGGCAGTACCAACCGGGAGCTGTTTGCCTCCAACAATGCGGATATGTTAAAGGTATATGAAGCTAATCTGGCGCAAGAGGATAATGAACAGATGCAGAATATGATGCAGAAGGTGTCCTCTGACCTGGTGGCATACGAGGCTGGCGATTATATTATGACGGATGACAGAGCCTCGGTGGAGCTGCTAGGTATGAAGGTCATCGACGAACTGATTAAAGATGAAGTAGGGTACTATAAGCAGATATACAAAGAGGGTGGCGTGAAGGCATTGTTAAAAATGTTATGAAAAACGTTACAAAATAGCATATAAAAACGCGGAAAAATGTTACAGAATACTTCTAAAAAGTCGGGAAAAATGTTACAATGGGTAACAGAAAGACATAAATTCCGGCATTTGGAGGGGTATGAATGTTAAGGAGAAGAGCATATCAGGACCTTTTAAGGTGGAAAAAGGAAGCAACCAGAAAGGCGTTGTGTATTATCGGGGCAAGGCAGATTGGAAAGACAACGCTTATCCGGGAATTTGGCAAGAAGGAATACGAGTATTTTGCAGAAATTAACTTTGTGACAGATAAGAAAGCTACAAATATTTTTGATGGCAAATATACAACAGAAACTATTATTACCAATCTTACAGCATATCTGCAACAGCCATTGGAACCAGGCAAGACCTTGATTTTGTTTGATGAGGTGCAGGAATGTCCGCAGGTAAGAACTGCGATAAAATTTCTGGTAGAAGATGGAAGGTTTGATTATATTGAATCCGGGTCACTTCTGGGAGTTCGTTATAAGGATATCCAATCGTATCCGGTTGGGTATGAACAGATATTACCTATGTATCCATTGGATTTTGAAGAATATTTATGGGCGAATGGCGTTCAGGAGAGTACCATTGCGTATTTACAGGAATGTTATACCGGGCAGACCAGGGTATCTGATATCGTCCATGAGACATTATGCAAGCTGTTTTACAGTTATCTGGTTGTTGGCGGCATGCCGGAGAGTGTACAGATTTATGTGGATACGCATGACATTGCAAAAGTAATCATGAACCAGCGAAGCATTTTGGAATTATATAGACTGGATATAGCAAAATATGCAGTTGATAATGAAAAGGTAAAGGTAAAAGCCATTTTTGACAGCATACCTGCCCAGTTAAGTGAAAAGAACAGAAGATTTAAACTAAACAGTATTGATTCCAATGCGAGACATTTACGGTATGAGGATAGCTTTAACTGGCTGGCAGATGCAGGAGTAGCCATTCCCTGTTATAATGTGACGGAACCTCAGCCGCCATTGCAGTTAAACGAAAAAAGAAACTTATTCAAACTGTATATGAACGATGTGGGGTTACTTTGCGCTGCCTGTATGGAAAACATTCAGTTTGAACTGCTGATGGGAAATGTTGATATGAATATGGGAAGTATTCTCGAAAATGCTTTTGCACAGAACCTGAAAGCCAATGGATTTGAGCTGCACTATTTTGATTCTAAAAAAATCGGAGAACTTGATTTTGTTTTGCAAAAGGGACTGTCAGCAGAACTTGTGGAGATAAAGTCAGGAAATGATTTTAAGAAGCATCTTGCGATGAATCATGCACTGGAAGTGGAAAACTGGAATTTTGATAACAGTATTGTTTTTTGCAAATCCAATGTGGAAAAAGAAGACAATATTTTATATCTGCCGTGGTATATGGTAATGTTTTTCAGACAGGAAAAAGCTCCCGAAAAAATGATTTATGAAATCGATATCAGCGGAATTTAGAAATTCCACGGAACATCAATCCGTAAGCCCGATTGCATTTCTGCGGTAATCGAGTGGCTTCATGCCATAGAATTCCTGGAATACACTGGCGAAACGCCCCTGATTGACATAGCCACAGGCTTTTGCAATATCTGAAACGCTGTCTTTGGACGAGGAGAGAAGTCTGGCAGTGTATTTCATGCGGGTTTCATTCATATAGGTAGAGATATTGGTGCCATAGACCGCCTAGAAATCATCTCCTGTGCTTTCTTGACTTGCCGGTGGATGCGGTGCAGAAGTTTTTTGCAATGAAACGGGCTACCAGACTCCTAAGGTGGATACGAGAGCAGCTGTTTTCCGGGATGGAAAGATTCTGTTGGTTCATGAAAAGAATGTAACCTGCCTTATGGGGTGACGAAAATTTTTGTACGGTGTAAAGAGGTCGGAGGAGAATTTCTGGAGAATTCGGAGACGATCGGAACCCGTTTCTTCGGAAAGGAAGAGCTGCCGGAGCATCTCGCAAAGGAGAAGACCACGGCAGAGCAGATTCTTCTGTGCTTTGAAGCCAATGAGGCAGGAGAACAGTGGAAGACGCAGTTTGATTAATTGCGGGAAAATATCGGTGATATTTGCCGGATATTAGATATATACAGAAGGAGACCAGCTATGAAAATAGTCATCAGAGAACATACGAAACAGGACATTCCGGAGATGGTTCGTATCTGGAATAAGGTGGTAGAGGAAGGAGTTGCTTTTCCACAGGAGGAGTTACTGACTCAGGAGACCGGAGAAACGTTCTTTCAGGAACAGACCTACAGTGCTGTGGCGGTGGAGAGAGAAAGCGGGAAAATCTACGGTCTGTATATTTTACACCCGAATAACGTAGGAAGGTGTGGACATATCTGCAACGCCAGTTATGCAGTCAGCGGGGAATCCAGAGGACTGCATATCGGGGAACAACTGGTAAAGGACTGTCTGGAGCAGGGTAAAAAGCATGGCTTCGGAGTATTACAGTTTAATGCAGTAGTAGCGACAAACGTCCATGCAAGACACCTCTATGAGCGGTTAGGCTTTACCCAACTGGGTGTTATTCCCGGAGGCTTCCGCATGAAAGATGGACACTACGAGGACATCTGCCCCTATTATCATGTACTTTAGAGAATTTATATTTTCTTGACATTCGTATATCTGAGCATATAATGATTGGTAGTGCTAATATTGGTACTACCAATTTTGCGTTCGAATGAGGAAGAAAAATGAAATATTTAAAACAGTTACTGCTGATTCTGTTGATTACACTGGTGGGAGAGATTCTGAAATATCTGATTCCCCTTTCGATTCCAGCCAGTATTTACGGCATGGTAATTTTATTCCTGTGTCTGATGACTGGAATCGTTAAGTTAGAGGATGTGAAAGAAATCGGAACGTTCATGATTGAAATTATGCCGGTTATGTTTATCCCCGCAGGGGTAGGTCTGATTACCAGCTGGGAGGTATTAAAAACCATGCTGGTTCCGGTGTGCCTGGTTACCTTTATTACCCTGATTACCGTCATGGTGGCAACGGGAAGAATTTCCCAGAGTGTGATTAAGAAGGAAAGGGGTGACAGACATGAATAGTTTTTTTGAAGAATCGTTGTTTGCCGGGGTAGCCTTGAGTCTGGTTGCCTATGGACTGGGGATGCTGTTAAAGAAGAAATTTAAGCTGGGAATCTTTAACCCGTTACTGATTTCCATTGTGATAACCATTCTGGTCATTGTATTTGGAAAAGTAGATTATGAAGTTTACAGTGAAGGCGCGAAATATTTAAGCTGGCTGCTGACACCGGCTACGGTCTGTCTGGCAATACCATTGTATGAGCAGTGGAGCCTGTTGAAAGAAAATAAGAAAGCCGTTATGGTAGGGCTTGTGGTAGGCACGATTACCAGTCTGACTACCGTATTTGTACTCGCCCTGATTTGTGGGTTATCCCATGAAGAATACGTTACCCTGCTGCCAAAATCCATTACCACAGCCATTGGAATGGGCGTATCCGAGGAACTGGGTGGTTATGTGACGATTACCGTGGCGGTCATCATCATTACCGGCGTGCTGGGAAATATGCTGGGCGAGACGGTCTGCAAAGTGTTTAAGATAACAGAACCGATTTCCAAAGGGCTGGCACTGGGAGCCTCTTCTCATGCTATCGGAACAGCCAAGGCAATGGAAATGGGCGAAATCGAAGGAGCCATGAGCAGTCTTGCCATTGCAGTATCCGGACTGTTGACGGTGGTACTGGCTTCGGTATATGCTTACTTTATTTAAGGAAGAAGATTATGAGCGAATCCAACACAAAGATGGAGTATGAAAAAGCCATTGACTTCATACTTGCCATGATTAAGAACGGGGAACTGTCCGTGGGAAGCAGGCTGCCCACAGAGAGAGTGATTGCGGATACACTTCACATCGGAAGAAATTCCACCAGGGAAGCACTGAGTATCCTTCACGGCATGGGAATGGTGCACCGTATCCAGGGCTCCGGCAATTATATTTCGGAAAATGCCAATGACACCATACGCCAGATGCTGGTAGTGATGCTTGCCCTTGGCACCATAACGAAGAGGGACATCTGTGAATTCCGGCGGACGATGGAAAAGGCAGCCTGCATGATGATTCTGGATAAAGGAATCAGCACGGACTGCGAAGAGCGGTTTGGGCAGATATTGAAGGGCATGAAGACGGCTTCCGGGGAGGAGCAGGCAAGGCTTGATAAAGACTTTCATATCCTGCTGATGGAGAGTTCCGACAATGCCCTGTTAAGTACCATTATGAGTGCTGTCATGACAGTTTATCGGGAATGGATTGATATGGTGTTACAAAAGGCAGGCAGCCAGGAAAAGGAAAGCCTTCAGAAGTGTCATGAAGGTATCTTCCAGGGTATCCTGGAGAGGAAAACAGAGGACGTAAATGCCTGCATTGATGAACATTATAATATAATAGAAGAGTTGATTCTGTATTCCTAATGCCCTTTCTCAAACCGGTGGGCAGGATGGTAAACCAGCAATGCGATGAGGATAAGCAGTGCCGGGACGAAGGAAATGCCGAAGCCCCGGAGATAGCCGGACATAACATCACGGCACTGGAAGCTGCAATGACAACGGTTCCAAAGCTGTTGATGGCAGACTGTATGACCACGTTAGCGCAGCTTGCGTCGGAGATTGCTGACGTGCATTTTCAGGGAAGTGTCCGTACAGTCAGGAGTCTCTGCACTGAGCCTGTCCAGAAGGAGAGACTTGGTGATCACCTGGTGGGGGTGTTCCAGCAATGCATGCAGAATGGCATACTCGGTTGGCGTCAGCTTTACCGGAGTGTGGTCAAGACAAACCTCATGGCGTGTATCATCCAGAGTGATCTCTTCAAAGGTCAGAGGCGGGGAGTCTGTATTGCCCGCATAGGTCCGCAGGTGAGCCTTTATACGCGCAAGGAGTTCTGCCGTGTGGAAGGGCTTGGTCAGATAGTCAACCGCACCGCCCAGAAGTACACGGACTTTATCATCTACATTTACCTTGGCACTTATGACAATGACGGGGATGCCCTTGATCTGTGTAAGGACTTCCTCGCCGGTAACACCGGGCAGCATCAGGTCAAGCAGGATAAGATCCGGTTTATCCTGTGCAAGCAGAAGAAGTGTCTCGCTGCCGGAGTAGGCACGCCTGACCGCGTAGCCTTCGCCGCGAAGAACTTCTTCTAACATATTTCCAATGTGTATATCGTCATCGACAATCCAAATTTCTTTCAAAACACCGACCTCCTGAACCGGGAATAAAAATCATGATCAAAGAAAACGTTCTTTCAGAATCTGTAATACACCGTTATCCCAATAGGGTGGACAGGTTTCCCTGGCACTGCTGATGACTTCCTGGCGGGCGTTGGATACGGCAAAGCTCATGCCGGCAGACTTGAGCATTTCAATATCATTGAAATTGTCACCAAAGGTGCAGACTTCGTCAGGAGCAATGTTCAGACGATCGAGCAGGGCGAGCAAGGCGGTCCATTTGCTGACTCCGAGCGGGTTGCAGTCAACCCATTCTTTTCCGGCAACTGCAAGCATGGTCTTGTCCTTCCAGGTGGGAATGAAAGCCGGTGCACAGAGCTCTTCGCAGGCAGTAGGGTGATAGACGGTAAACTTGATGACATCCTCGGAATGGAAATCCATCAGGTTCTCTGCCTCGCGGATGTCGAAGCCGTAGGAATCTTTCAGCCAACGGAACATTTTGCTGCCGGCATCCTCTGCGAGACAGTAATCGGGCATACCGATATAACAGTCGCAGGACGGCATGGTATCGCGCACCATGCGGTACATACCTTTCCAGGTTTCCTCCGGCATCGTGAATTTTTTCAGAATTTTGTCCGGGGTGCGGACAACAGTACCGCCATCCGTGATATACAGGAGCTTATTCTTGATAGGAGCAAACAGCTTCTGCTCGCTTACAAACTGCCTGCCGGAACAGGCTGCAAAATAATATCCCTTGTCGATCAGGCGCTCAATGACTGTCATATATTCCGGGTCAATGCGTAGAGTGCCGTCCTTGACAATGGTGCCATCTACATCGGTAGCTATCAGTTTGATCATAGTAATCCTCATTTCTATGTTTTCTCTGTCGTGCGGGCCCAAAAGGCAGGGAAAAACCGCTTCTGTATAGATATGGTAACATGTTTATGGATTTTTGCAAGAAAAGAGATATACCATCATGATATACCATATTGTGTCACTTTGTGCTATGCTGATGTCCGAAGGTGTCTGAGGTTACACGGAAAGGACAAAGGAAAATGAGTGAGACAAATAAAAATACAATGGATATGACACATGGACCCTTGTGGAATAAAATACTGTTGTTTGCGCTGCCTCTTGCCGCCAGCAGTATTCTGCAACAGCTGTTTAATTCGGTTGATACGGCGGTTGTGGGGCGGTTTGCGAGCAGCCAGGCACTGGCTGCTGTTGGGAGCAACGGCTCTCTGATCTCTTTGATGATCAACCTGTTCCTGGGAATTTCGCTTGGTGCAAATGTGGTGATCGCACATTATATCGGCCAGAAGGTTGAACAAAATATTCAGGCGGCCATCCATACTGCAATTCTCGTCGCCATTATCAGCGGCTTTTTTGTAATGATTCTTGGCCAGTTTATTGCAAGACCGGTTCTGTTGCTTATGGGAACGCCGGAGGATGTTATCGACCTGGCAGTTCTCTATCTGCGGATTTATCTGCTGGGAATGCCGTTTATCATGCTCTACGATTTCGGGTCTTCAATCCTGCGCAGTACAGGAGACAGCAGGCGTCCCTTGTATGCGTTGATCGCAGCCGGAATCGTGAATACAATTCTGAATCTGATCCTGGTGATCATTTTTCAGATGAGTGTGGCAGGTGTGGCGATCGCCACGGTGATCTCCAACATTGTCAGTTCAGGAGTTGTAATGTATATTTTGCTACATGAGAGTGAACCCATCCGGCTTGACCTGCGAAAGCTGCGGATCGTGCCGAGAGAGCTGTCTCAGCTTCTGCGGATTGGAATTCCGGCAGGACTTCAGGGAACGATGTTTTCGATTGCAAACGTCTGCATCCAGAGCACGATCAACAGCTTTGGCTCCAATGCGGTAGCGGGCTCTGCAGCAGCACTTAATTTTGAATTTTTTGCGTATTTTATGGTGAATGCCTTCGCGCAGGCTGCGGTGACGTTCACCAGCCAGAATTTTGGTGCGGGAGAATACCAGAGATGTAAGAAGATATTCCAGATCACAATGATCTTTTCTATTGTGTCATGTGGGATTCTTTCGGGAATTTTTGTTCTGGGAAGAGGTTTCTTTCTGCGTATTTACACAACGGACCCGGCGGTTCTGGAATTTGCGGTGCAGAGATTGCTGATCGCAACGACACTCGAGCTGCTGACCTCTTCATATGAGATCAGCGCGGGAGCGATGAGAGGACTTGGACACTCCCTGCTTCCGGCTATTATTACCTTCGCAGGGTCCTGTGTCCTCAGATTGATATGGATCGCTACGGCGTGCCGTATGGTACATGAGTTCTGGGTACTTATGATCATCTATCCAATCTCATGGGTGGTTACGGGAACCGCCATGCTGACAGCCTGTCATTTTGTATGTTCTTTGACATATTCGCGGATGAAGAAATCATCCTCCGGCATCTGACAGCCAACAATATACTGTCCATTATTGTTGGAGCAACGGATCACGTGACCTTCCAGGACATCATGTTGTGGAAGATCGAAGTTGTGAATCTTAATGGAAAGTGCAGCGCCTTTGTGTGAGGCAAAATAATCATTGCCCGTCAGAAAGGCAAAGCCGTTAGCACTAATGTTGTCGAGAGTACCCTGTATGGTGGTACCATCTTCCTGTAGAGTTATGGTACAGGAATTTTTCAGATCCATACGGGGATATTTCCGGCGATTGTTGATCTTGGGTCTTGACTCGATCGTAATAGTAAAGGAATTCCCGGCATGGGAGGCAACCTTGACGCTATCCCACAGATACAGTACATTTCCGACGGTTACCTTTAACTTGCAGGAAACCGGAGAAGAAAGAGCCGGTGCCTGTGGGATAGAAGCGGTCAATGTATTGTTGTTCTGCTCGGTGAGCGTGCCGTGATATTCCTTATTATTCAGAGATATACTCAGTTTCATGCCGGGCACAAGATCTTCTGTACCCATAAAGCCGCCAATGCCAAGTTCACACATCAGAGACTCAATGACGGTTTCAATCGAAGAAATATTGGTTGCGGACTCATCGTATTTGCTCAGCATCCGGTTATTGATCTCACTGGAATCGGAGATGGATCTTGTCATATCGGTAACAATCTGAGAGACCTCTGTCAGATTGTCTACCAGATGAATGTTGGATGCTTCGACATCCTTCATGGACGCATCAATGACAGAGATGTTTTCGCCAAGCTGTACGGTATCGGAAGCAATCTGTGTTACGTTGGAACCGGCCAGAGTAACTTTATCCAAAGTAAGCTGAATCAGTTCCAGAGTCTGTTCCATCGAAGCAGTCATCTTTTCGGAGGTTTCTTCCAAATGTTCAAGTGCCTGCCGGATCTGTCCGGAGGAAGTCTGAGTTTCGGTACTCAGCGAACGGATCTGCTCTGCGACGACAGCAAAGCCTCTGCCGGCATCACCGGCTCTTGCGGCCTCGATCGAGGCATTCAGGGCAAGCAGATTTGTCTGATTGGAAATATTCTCAATTGTTCCCGTTTCTTTTTTGACCATAGCAAAATCGTTTTTGAAGTTTTGCAGGGTCGATTCAATTTCATTGGAAAGCTGCGCCATGGTGTTGGCCGTGGTGATCAGACCGTCAAGGTCTGTGGAGCTTACCTGTGCGTGTTCTCCACAGGTTGCTGTCAGAGCTACCATCTGCCTGATCATTTCCGCAACGTGATTTACCTGCTTCTGAATCTCCGCGGTCATCTCGTTGGAGGAGGCAGTGCTGTTTTGCAGGTTGGTATTGTTGGACTCCAGCTTGTGAAGGCTTTGCACAACGATACCGGCGCCGTGCGTGTTCTCGGAGGCAAGCTCCTGCACGACGGTGATACCGTCCATAATGGAGTTGCAGGCCTGCTTTACCTGTTCAACGGTTGTTACAACGCGGTGCAAATCTGCGCGGATGCTGTCAGTCATGGCACCGTCGGATTCGTTGAGGTGCTTGATGGACATGACGTAGCAGATATAGCAAAGGATAATGCAGGCAAGCTCCAACTGATAGTTCTTCATATCAGAAGCGGAATTATAGCCGAGGATAACATGATAAATGGCACTTTCAACAATGATCAGGGAATTGACAATTCCGCAGATCACCATGAACTTTTTGTTCTTATAAAGAACCAGAAGACTGGTAACAGGTAGAATGTAGGTAAAGGCAATGGGGGAAGCGGTGGTGCTGATCACAAAAGTATAGAAGACACCATACCCGATCACAAGGTTGTATTTGTACACGTCTGTCGAATAGCCCTTAAGCCGGAGAAGGATCTCTCCGCTGATAATGGGAAGCCAGCACAATGCCAGAAAGATAAGATAGTACGGAACGGGATACAGTCCGTTAGCGACATCACTTCCATAATTGGCAGATAGCAGAATCGAGAAAATAAGCCATATTTTTCGCGCCCTTCGATTTGCTTTCTCCTTGAAAACAGATTCATCGTAATTCATAGGTACCTCCTAAAAATACATAGGCGTATCATTTGTAAAAATTGTGTACGCTCCAATAATCTTTAGCTATATAATAGGATATATTTCGCACAGATTCAATATGATATGAGCGATTTTTGCAGGCTGTAAGGCGAGAATTTTGAGAGTAAAGATTGAAAAATAAAATTTTTCAATCGCGAGATTTGTGTCTGCGCGCACTTGACACAAACTCGTCATGCGCAAAAAGCGTGCGCAGAAATGAGAAGTAAAATATGAGGAATATTTTACTTACAGGAGTAGGGAAATCAAAATCAGAAGATCGCCCAGAAGCATGTTGGGCGTGACAGTTTCCTTCAAAAAGACGACACCCATGATTCCGGCGACAAGGGGGCTCAGGGCACAGAGGGTGCCGGCTTTTTCCGCGGAAAGCCTGCTTTGGGCAACAGGCTGCAGGGTGAACCCGAAGCCGGTACAGACAACAGATAAAATTCCGATCATTCCATACTGTGCAAAGGTGGCAGGGAAGGTCAGAGAGCCTGTGATAAGTGTGATGAAAAGGCTGAGACCGCCGATTGCAGCAACCTGAAAAAAGCCGATGACAAACGAATCGCCATGCTGGGAAAGGCGGTTGGTGACAATGATGGAAACTGCATATAAAAAGGCTGCGACAAGAAGGATGCCCTCACCGCGGGAAAATGAGATTCCGCTTGCGGACAAAGTGAGAAAAGCCACTCCGATCAGGGCGAGGAGTGCGGAAAGCAATGCCTTTCTTTCGGGCCGTCTATGGGAAATCACGCTTTCCAGCAGAGGAACGATAATGATAGCGAGGTTTTCAAGGAAAGAGGCTGTTGAAGAGTCGGTGGTCTTGAGGCCGATCAACTCACAGGTAAGAACACTGAAAAACAGGACACCGATCAGAATTCCGCTCAGAAGAGTCTTTCCACTGAATCCCTGACAGATTCTCCTGTGAAAAAATAAAAACAGCAGTGCTGCGGCGAACAGAAAGCGCAGGGCGAGCAGGCTGAAGGTATCCATGGTTGTCAGACATAATTTGCTGAACATAAAAGAAGTAGCGCGGGCTGAGATGACAAGCATTAACAGCAGCTCCGCTTTTTTGGCAGTAAGTTTCATAAGCATTCCCTTTCTTGACAAGATCTTACCTCGGGAATAAGATTGAGTAAAACGAAAGATAATCAACAGATCGTTGAGGAAAAGTCAAAGATGGATACAGAAAAAGCAAAAGTAATTCTGACAGTGTTGAAGGAAGGGAGTTTTTCGGCGGCAGCGAAAACACTCGGCTATACGACATCCGGTATTTCCCGGAGCGTCGCATCGCTTGAGGAAGAGGCAGGGATCAGACTGCTTGTCCGGGGAAAGAATGGGGTATATGCGACCAAGGAGGCAGAGCTGCTGTTACCGGTTATGCGGACTCTGGTACATCAGGAAAATCTGTACAGGGAACAGATTTCACAGCTTCATGGGCTGGAAACTGGAACTGTTACAATCGGGATTTCCTATGCAGCCTACTTCAAGATCGTTGCACAGAAGATCAGAAAGTTTGTGGAGAAATATCCCGGGATCCGGGTACGGACAATGCAGGGAACCAGCACAGAGCTTCTGCACGCGCTGGATCAGCGGGAAGTGGATTTTGCGGTGATGACCTACCGGGAGAGTGACTATCATTTTTATGAGCTTTGCCAGGACCCGATGGTGGCCTGTATACCGGCAGACCATCCGGCGGCGGGCGATGAGGTATTTCCGTTGTCGCGCTATGGGAAAGAACCCGTGATCGCGGCTTTTCCGGATCGGGAGACGGATCACAGAAGAGCGATCGAGCAGGCGGGAATTCCCTACAATGTGCAATACACAACAACGGATATCTTTGCGGCCTATTGTATGGTGGAGGAAGGGCTTGGTATTGCCCTTTTCAATCATCTGGAGGTAGAGTCGTGGAGAGGAAATGTGAAGATTCTGCCGACGGACCCGCCGATCAACCTGCGTATCGGAATTACTTATCCGGATCCGGAGGAGATGACGATAGCTGCACGGAAGTTCTTGGAGGATTGGATCAGGGAACAGGCTGAGGAGCGGATATGAAAGGAAATGGTTCCGGATGATGGGGCTGATGTTTTCTACGATGATTGCAGTCGTGGAAGGCATCAGCTTTTACAGTTAAGAATCATTTAAGAATTTAACAGGATTGGCTTAAAGAAGCCGGAACACAAAGCGGATATGATGATAACAGACAGCAGAAGAATGAGCCAGATTGTTGCCAATATCCTTAGTAATTCCTACAAGTATGCCGGTACGGCCATAGAAGTAAAGTATCAGATCAACGGAGGCTATCTGCAGATGGATATTCGAGACTTTGGGCCCGGAGTGCCGATGGAAGAACTGCCTCTTGTTACCAATAAGTTTTATCGGGGAAAAGCGGAGAAAATTATCCTTCAGGAAGGGAGCGGTCTTGGACTCTATATTTCCAAGTCCTTAATGGAAGAGATGAAAGGGGAGCTGATCTGCATGAATGAGCAACCCGGCTTTCTTGTCAGATTGTTGATCCCATTGTCCTGATGGGGCTGACTTGAAATTTTAAATTCCAGTGCAGAGGTAAATTCCACCACGCCTTAAAAAATCTTGATTTTATTGAATAAT
>CAKRPS010000006.1 GCA_934385475.1 uncultured Lachnospiraceae bacterium
TTCATGCGGTGGAACGGGTCAGCAATCACAGGGCTTGCCACATTGAACGGATACTTTTTAGTGTCAAAAACAATTTGGAAAATAAAAACGGAAAATCCGTTGATATTTCCTGATTTGCGGCGTATAATAAGACTACAAGAAAATAAAAACGAAAAAACCGTTTTTAGAGGAGGACTACCTATGAAAATACTCCGCATCACCGCACAAGGACTCCCATTATTCAAAAAAGACTTGGATATTTGTTTTTATACGCAGCAACGTGTTTGCGAAGAGGACAAAGATAGTCTTTACCGTTTGACGGATAACTACTATCTCCACTCTGCCTGTGCTTTCATTGGAATTAACGCATCTGGCAAGACCTCGGTATTAAAGGTCATTAGCTTGGCCTTAAATATTGTGAAAAATGAGCCCATCAATCATGTGGAGGCAAAAAGCATTCTTGGCGGAGCGAAGAATGCTACAATCCGCACATATTTTTATGATAAGCGTAGCTACGTCTGCTGCTTGGAAACTGTAATTGCGGCAAAGAAGTCGAAAACAGGGGAATATGTGTATTCGATTCTGTCTGAAAGCCTTTGGGAAAAACCGATTACAACCGTTAAGTCGAAAAAGTATCTGACAGATTTTACAGGAATGAAGCCTGTAGAGCAGCGCAATAGCGATGAAGCATACCTTTCTGATGATGTCAGCTTTGTCATTGCACATAATAAAAAAGCGAATGATACAGTGGAAATATTCAGCCTGCTTTCCTATACGAATGTGAATGTGCTTCCATTTACCGAAGATATTCCATTGGAGGTAATTGCATTTCTCGATCCAACCATTGAGAAATTGTGCTTTGAACAGACAGAGGGAAAAACATTTATCCACTTGAAGTTTAAGGATGAAGAAGAGATTATCCTGAATAATGCGGCGGACCTTGAGCAGTATCTGTCCTCTGGTACGATTAAGGGCATTATTACATTCTCGATGGTAAAGGAAGTTCTTCATTCAGGTGGTTATCTTCTGGTAGATGAAATAGAGAATCATTTCAACAAGGAAATTGTAACGACCTTAGTGCGCTTCTTTATGGACAGCCGACTGAACAAAAATGGCGGAACGCTTATTTTCACTACGCATTATCCGGAACTGCTGGATGAATATGACCGAAATGACGGAATTTGTATTGTGAGAAATCGTAATGGCATTACAGCAGAAAATTTGAGCTATATATTGAAACGTAATGATATTAAAAAGAGTGATGCCTACCAGAGCGGCTTCCTTGAGGGAACAACGCCAGCATATGAAGCGTATATGCGCTTGAAGAAAAGCCTGGCTGCTTCGATCAATTAAGGAGGCGGCAGAATGGAATTAGCAAAATACAAGGCGTGTATATGTGAAGGCTCTGCCGAAGAAGCTATTATCGACATACTGGTTGATAATGATCTTCTGATTTTCAACAGAGAAGAAATGTTGGAAGAACGTGTTATCCGTTGCAGAAGTGCTAAACGATTCGAGGAGCGATACTTACGGAAAGGATTCGATGAGCAGATTTCTGTGATACGGATTTTGGATTCTCGCAGAGAGGAATTTCGATTGAGTAAAGCATATGAGCAGAAAATTGACGTGGTAAATGTCATTACTGCTCCAGAAATTGAAATGCTGATTATTCATGCGGAAGGAGCATATGATCAGTTTAAGCGTTCTGGGAAAAAACCAAGCGAATTTTGTAAAACAAATCTTCGGATGCATGATGTGAAGTCGTATGATTTTGTGAAGCAGTATTTCAGTAACCCACAGCTCTTGGTGAAAGCCATAAAAGAGTATCGCAGAACAGCAAATATCCCCAAAGGAGAATACAGCTTGTCTGATTTGCTGAGATGAGCTTTGCTTTTTTGATACATTGGCCGTGACTCAAATGGTCACCAGGAGATAAACGGGTACCAGTTTACAGAAAACAGAATAGAATCGTCTTTGATGCCTCGTTGGGAAACCAACGGGGTATTTTTTTACCCTAATCCGGCTGCACAGAGTATTTGAAAAGTCAAAACGAACCGTAGGTAGTCCTGCAAGGACAACCAAAGTGCGCCTACGAGGCCAACGCGAAATCGGAGGATTCTTGTTAAACTTATTTCATGGAAGTGGGGATTCAGGAGTACATTGCAAAATGTACACACCGTGCAAAACCGATGGAACGTGCTGCGACATATCGCAAACCTCGAAGCTTTCGAGTGTAAGGTTCATGAGATTAAAGCAATAGGTATGCTACAATGTAAAGAACCCAAAGGTGCTTACTTGAGTTTAAGCTATCTAAGAACAGCGAAGCGGAGGAAGCCCCTGTATGCATCTGTGAAATGGTGTGTACTGCAGAAACGATAAATGCAGATTGCGCCACCATCCGGGCAGGACAAAAAAGTCGTAGAAATACAGCGTTTTTTGTTTCGGGCGGATTGACAAGTCATATTCACTAATATATAATTTAAGTTATATATAATTCAAATTATATACGGAGGTATGAACATGCCTGCAAAAGTAAAAGTCACAAAGGAAATGATCATTGATGCGGCTTTTGCGGTCGCCCGTGAAACAGGTGCGGAAAACATTAACGCAAGGACTGTATCGGAAAAGCTGAATTGCTCCACGCAGCCCGTCATGTATCATTTTGCTACGATTGAAGAACTGAAAAGAACGGTCTATGCAAAGGCAGATCGTTATCACTCGGAATACCTGATGAAGATAAAAAGTCCTCAGAAGGGCGTTATGCTTGGGATCGGACTGAATTATATCCGCTTTGCGATCGAAGAGCCGCATTTGTTCCGTTTTCTTTTTCAATCGGATTTCTTTGGCGGAACTACTATGCTTGAACTGATAGACGCTGAGGAACTTACTCCTGTTCTTTCGGCTATGCAGGGAGCCTTGGGAATCAGTATGGAGCAGACCAAAAAGGTCTTCCTGACTATTTTTCTGTTTGCTCACGGGTATGCAAGTATCATCGCCAATAATTCGTTAAAATATGACGAGGAGCTTATAAAGTCCCATTTGGAACAGACGTATAGAGGGGCAATATTGGCAGTGCAGGAGGAAATGACATGAAAAAGTTATATGAGAAAAATGAACTGACCTTTTCGATCATGTGGATCGTGGTTTATTGTGTTCTGCAATCCCTGGCAAATCCACTCAATAAGGTCATCGGAATTGAATATGCTGCAAGCGCTGTTTTTTGCATCTTACAGACCATTGTTCTATTCAACTTTATCAGGAAAAACAAGTTACAGGAGCGATATGGACTTTGTAAATCATCCGTTCCTGCCAGTCGGTTCCTTTACTATGTGCCGCTTATTATTTTAGCGACAGGAAACCTCTGGAACGGCGCTGCCGTCAATTATTCGCTGCCGGAAACAGTTTGTCGTATTACATGTATGCTTTGTGTGGGATTCTTAGAGGAAGTGATCTTCAGAGGCTTCCTGTTTGTCTCTATTGCAAAAGAAAATGTGAGATCGGCAATTATTATTTCCAGTGTGACCTTTGGCGTCGGACATTTGATCAATCTATTCAATGGCAGCGGTATGGAACTGGTAAACAATCTGTGCCAGATTTGCTTTGCGATTGCGGTAGGATTCCTACTTGTCACGATTTTCTATCGCGGTGGAAGCCTGCTGCCCTGCATAATTGTTCACTCTGCAATCAATACGCTCGGTACTTTTGCAAATGATACCGATCTTACCATGCAGATAAACCTGCTACATATTTTTGCTCTGATACTGATCACGGTTGCTTATACTTTGATCCTTACCAAAACGCTTCCTAGGAAATCCTGATCAATGCAGAATAGATTGATTTTGACATAATGATCTTGAAAAAGACAATATGGTTTGTTACAGATTCCCGGAAAACCAAAGTTTTCCGGGGGTTTCTTTTGTAATAGGAAATTGCTGGTAAGCGGTGCATAATGAAGCTATCTAATAATACTATTCCTTAAACAGATACTTTAATGAAATCGGAATTGTGTTGCTTACAAAAGTGACATGAAGAGTTTTTGTTATAGTGTGAAAAATCCATATATGAAAGATTTTTCACACACGAGATTTGTGTCTGCGCGCACTTGACACAAACTCGGCATGTGCAAAAAACGTGCGCAGAAATGAGGATTAAGATGAATGATGTATTCTACTGTCAGGGGGAGCAGGAAACAGAGATCATTTTTTATCATCTCTCGACAGCTTCATATCCGGTACACACTCATGCAAAGCATAACACCGTCGGATTTGTAACAGAAGGAGCGGTGTGTGTGACGAAAGACGGAAAAGAGCATATTTACGAGACGGGAGAGTCTTTTTTTATACCATGTGATATCCCGCATGCCCTTGCACCGGATAAGGGAAAACCATATTCTATGATGTGTCTTTGCATTCCGGAGACAGGGGAATCGAATGAGAAAGATGATCTTCATAAGCTAAAGGAAGGCATTATGAGTGCTCCGGAGCAGACGATCTCCATTGAAGAAATGGCGGAACAGACAGGAATAAGCCCCTATCATATGATACGAAGCTTTAAGAGTGTCTGTGGCCTGACTCCGCACCAGTTTCAGATTCAATGTAGGGTGCGGAAGGCGCAGAGAATGCTTGCAGAAGAGAAAAGCGTAATCGAAGTGGCATACGCCGCAGGATTTTGCGACCAAAGCCACTTCGACAGATGTTTTCAGAAGATTGTCGGTCTGACACCCGGACAGTACAAGCAGGTGGTCAGAAAAAATGGGTAATGCAGAGGATAGGAATATCAGCATAAGGCCGGCATAAATTTTGCAAAGAGATAAAGTCCGTCATTGCCGGCGTTTACTTCATGAGGAACTCCTGCTGGCATGATGGAGATTACTCCCGGCTCGTAAGAGAGTGCTTTACCGGCATTGATACAGGTACCGCTTCCGGCAATAACTTCATGGGTTTCAAGCTGGGTCTCATGGATATGATTTTTGATACTTTTGTTTGGGGTAATACGCACCAAATGGTAGCTGTATGCGCCATGGGTATCCTTGGAAGTCACAATGTGTTTTAACTCAACCCCCTCGAAGGTGGGATGTTTTGACCATGCAATGTCAGCAAAGGGAACAGTCTGTTCCGGGAGTCTCAGGGTTCCATTGTTAAATGCTTCAAATACTTCGTTTTTCATAGCAAATCTCCTTTTCTTATTTGGTTTGTATTCAGGTAATCACCTGTTTGCTCCCATTATAGTGACTGGCGTTTAAATTGTATTGGATAAAATTGCGGTTTTTCATTTGGAAAATATACTTAATTTTTCCGGGTTATTGCAGTGGCGAAGAGCAGCAAAATCGTATATGATAAAAGAGAATAGGGATAATCTGTAAGAAAATACACACAGAAATGAGGAGTTTTATGACGAAGCAAAAGAAAATGCGTATCCTGCGGGAATACTTTCTGATCACGCTGGCAGCTGTCATTATGGACATCGGAATTTATGTGTTTAAGTTTCCGAATAATTTTTCCTTCGGAGGAGTGTCCGGTCTGGCGGTAGTTGCGACAGCCATGCTGCCGTTTACGGCATCCCAGATCAACCTTGTGGTGAACATGTTGCTGCTTCTCCTTGGTTTTTTGTTCCTTGGAAAGGGATTTGGCGTGAAAACGGCGTATGTTACGGTACTTTCCTCCGTCCTGCTGGATGTGATGGAGATTGTGTTTCCAATGAAAGGACCGCTTACCGATGATCCGATGCTGGAGCTGGTATATGCTATCACGTTGCCTGCGGTGGCATCGGCGATTCTTTTCTATGAAAATGCATCGAGCGGTGGAACGGATATTATTGCCATGATACTGAAAAAGTATTCTACTATGGATATTTCAGGAGCACTGCTGTTAGTAGATACGATTATTGTGGTGGCGGCATGCTTTGTGTTTGATATTAAGACGGGATTGTTTTCCATCTGCGGCCTGATGGCCAAGACGCTTGTGATCGACAAGGCGATGGAGCGGATGAAGATGAATAAGTACTTTACGATCGTATGCAACAAACCGGAGCTGATCTGTGAATATATCATGAAGGAACTGGACCGGAGTGCAACCGTGTACAAGGCGGAGGGTGCCTACAGTCATCAGAACAGACAGATCATTCTGACGGCTATGGACCCGAGACAGGCGGTATTGTTGGAACGATTCATTAAGAAGGTCGAGCCGGAAGCCTTCTACATGGTGACCAAGAGTAGTGAGGTCATAGGAAAAGGATTCCGGGGGTATATTTAGAAAACAGGCAGGCAGCCGTTGTCAGTGATCGACAACGGCTGCTGTGATGTTCTCCAGAGCACTTCTGAGTTTGGGATGCCGGATGACAAAGTGAACGCAGGGATACTGACTTTTGGAAACAATTACCCATTTTCCGAAATGGATGGAAATATTGATATTCCGGAAGATGTGTTCCTGTGAAAGCGACAAACGATAATTCGGATGCGTCTTTGCAAAGGCTCTTGTCATTTCAATATGTTCGCAGTACTCGTCATAAGAGTATTTCACTTCTTTTTCATAAAACAGTTCTGACAGAGATAGAACGGCGGGAAACTTTTCAAATTCTTCCCGCGGGGGCAAAAAAACCTCATCTTCGAGAGAACAGTTTTCCAGGATATTACAGATCTGACTGTATTTCTGGGAAGCATATTCTGTAATTTTCAAAATATCTTTTTCTTCGATGCCGTTTCGGCGAAGTATTTTTTCCAAAAACTCTTTTTGCATGGTGTACAGGGGCGGAGAGGTCAGGATATTGCGTCTGGAGCCGGGAACATGCGAGTCCGCCTCCAGAAAAGCATGAAAGCCCGACAGGGTATCAGCACGGTAGATATCCATGAGCGGATAGGCTTTCTGCAACAGGAAATCAGCCTTCTTGCGGTAGAAAGCCACCTCTTCCCGGTTGTTGGTAAGATAATATTTGGATTCCGCATGAAAACCGGCTATGCCTTCACCGATCAGAGCAACCGTCCCGGCAACGTAGGTCAGGTGGTTGTAGACCTTATTTTGTGGTGCCTTAAAATAATAGGGCGAGATCAGGCCGGTCATATAGAGAGGAATCCAGCTTTCCAGACCGAGCATCATTTCCTGAAAAGGCCGGTCAAGATTGTGGATGATACTCAGGTGCAGCCCCTTGCGAAGCATCATCGCCAGACCAAACATCCACTTTTTGGCGAAATCCTTGTCTGCCGCCATATCTTCCATTTCCATATCGCTGCACATAAAGACATTCTCTGTGGACTTAGACATCACCATAGTCTTTAGAAAATCAAGTTCGCCGCGTTTCATTTCCTCCAGACCAAAGTAATTTCTGGAATGGGGAAGAGAGAAAGGCACGGTAGGTACCCGCAGCTCATCAAAGTGGATGGCACGGATGTATTCGTCCAGATTAAAGGAATCCAGTTTTTGCAGAAAAACCTGTGCAGAGTCCTGATCAGGGGAGTCTTCCTGACAGAGCCAGATACACAGCCGGTCACGAAACTGACGGGAGTCCATTAGCTCCTCACAGGTCGTGCCGAGCAGCGAAGCGATAATATCGCGGGAGCTGTCGGTGTTATAGTTCTTCTCCAGATAGCAGCTCAGATCTTCCAGAAAGCCCTCCGGGTCCGAAGGATTTCTTTTGCCGGTGCAGATGCGGGAAATATGGGAAGCATCATAGTTTAGCGCACGGGACAGATCGGACAGGCTGATATGTAATGCATTGATCAGGGAATTCAGCTTGCCTGCAAAGGAAGGGGGAAGAATGTTCTGGGGGTCCAGTGTCCGCTCCAGAGTCTCGTAGACTGTCCGGGATGCAAAACCGCTTATTCCTTTCTTTTCAGCAAGCTGTGTAAGCCCGTCTGCAAGCTGTGTAAGCTGCATACTGCCGGAGACCGGAACACGTTTGCCGGAGCGGTACCTGCTGATCACGGATACTGAGATGCCGGAAGCGTCGGAAAGCTCCGTCAAAGTGCAGGAAATGGTGTCAATATAGGAGTTAAGCTGCTCTTGAAAGGTCATGGATGACATCCCCTTTTTTATGTAATAGGAAAATGCTTGTTAAGTCATGAATAGTATATAACGGCAAAATTCCTTATACAATCCCAAATTTCAACAATAAAGGAGCGGCTTGACAAAACTGGCAATGCCAAAAGAGGAAAAACCGTTGAGAGGCGATGGGGAGTAGCTTATAGTTACCCTATAACGAAAGATATATGTAAACATATCAAAGTGGAGGAATTTATGAAATTATGAAAAAAAGAGGGCTATTGCGAGGAACCTGTGCCTGTATTCTGGTGGTGTCGATGCTGGTGACTGCCTGTGGTGGAGAGCAGGCTGCATCGGGAAAGGATCTTACGGAAAAGGGAGAAGACGACTACAAAAAGTGGCTGGTTGGTTATGAAGAAGACGGGGATACCGGGGAGGAAGCTTTCGATATCGATACCGTGGAGGAACCGGATAACGATATTATAGTGGAGCCGGATGAGGGAGAGCAGTTCACGATCACGCCCTCGCTGACCCACGAGATCTTCCTGACCGAAGTAAAAAATGACGTGTTCAGTATGAATGTTCCTTATGGTTGGAATGTTGTGGGAGCAGGTGATGGAATCGGATATATGGTCAGGGCTTATGATCCTTCTGAGCCGCGCAACCAGATATTCCTGATCCTGGGAGCGGGACCATTTCAGAAAAGCCAGTGGGCTAGAGAACAGTGGGAGGCCTATGCGCAGATGGATGCCAAGTCGCAGCTTGTCGCGGATGCACCGGTGCTTGAGGACGCTTCCACGGAAGGGTTTTACAATATTTTTCCGGCATACCGCACCTATCTGTATCAGTATCCGGAGTATGTGCCGGGGCTGCGGGAGGATGCGTGTCCGGTTATCGAGAATCTGTCTGTGACAGAAAGACTTCCCGCATCGGACTCTTTATCCTCGTATGCGCTTGGGGAGAGTACACTGCGGGCAACCTTTGATACCGGAAGTGGAACGGCAGAGGGCCTTATAACGGCTGTTGTTACCGATCCGGCGGCGGGAATCTATGAAGATGAGATGTTCACTTTTTATCGGATCTATCAGATATGTGGTGTCAGTGCAGCAGAGGGGGATCTGCTCAACTGGCAGCAGATATTGACGCAGAGCCTGGGAAGTCTGGAATTCAGCGATGAATTTGTACAGTACACGATCAACCAGAGCCAGCAGGCGGCAGAAAACGCCATGCAGCTCAGCCGGATCGGTAATGAGATGATGGACAGCACGATGGCAGCCTGGGAGAACCGGAATTACTCTTATGATGTGACCATGCAGAAGCAGAGTGATGCGACACTGGGATATGAGAGAGTGTATGATACGGAAAACGGGGAGTTCTACCGTGCCTATGAGGGCTTCACGGATGACTATCAGGGGGAACGTTATCAGCCGGTGACGCAGGACAGTGGTTATTTACAGCCGGTGGACGGTTATATTGAGAAGATACAATAGGGAGGATAGAAAGGAATGGGTATTCATAGAAAGGGCAAAGTAAAGATCTGGATGATCGGATGTCTGTGTATTCCGGCAGTGTTGGCGGGATGCGGAAACAGCGACAAGAATGTCTATAAAGAGACTACCAAGGCACTTATCAAGGGAACGCAGATACGGCAGGAGGCAGCGCAACTGTGTGCGTCTGCGGCAGATGATGCCAGCAGTTTCTTTGAGGCCAGAAAATATGCGGTGCAGAATGGGGAACAGGTTGATCAGGCGAAATACTGTGAGCAGCTGAGTGCTTATGAAGAGCAGGCACAGGAGTTGCAGGCACAGACCACGGAACTACAGGAGAAGCTAAACGCAGTCAAAACACCGAAGACAGAGGAAGGAAGAAAAGTTCTCGAGGCGGCTGACCTTTATCTGGAGGAGATTCAGAAGAATCTCGGCTATGTGCAGGAGACGGCAGCCTTTAACCGGAAACAGTACGAAGCAGGTGCACCGCTTGATGAGATCTCAGGACAGACAGTAGAGGATTTTGGCGGGGATCAGGCGGCCTACAGTGAGGCATGGCAGGAGGCTGCGCTGAACACATACGTGCAGTTTGATGCGATGGAGACTCCGGACTATCTGGAAGATACATGGAATGCATACAATAATGAAGTAATGATATTTGCGTACATGACACAGTATTATATAGAAGGAACGAATTACGGAGATATCATGAAGATGTATTCGGCGATGCAGCTTTTGCAGAGACAGGATAAGGCATTGGCCAAATACGAGAATGAGGTGTATGACCTCTATGTAGAGGAATATACGCATGCCCGTGAGAATTTGGAGGGAGCACTCAGGGATATGGAGCAGGATATCCAGATTGCCTGCAACAGCCGTGGCAGGCAGGGGCTTTCAGAGGAGCAGGTGCCGGATGCTGTCCTGAACTATGACATGGTGCAGGAAATCTATCCGAATCTGTATCATTCCATGGACAGTGTGATCAATCTTTCGGCATATACCTCTTATGGAAGCAGGGATGTGGTGATCGAGGCGGAAATAGCCGGGTACAGTCAGGCTTATGTGCAGAAAGAGACGTTGACCAGTGCGGTGAAAAGAATCGCGATCAAGCCCCCGATTCTTACTGATATGCCGGAGCTGACCTCTTCCCGGGACACACAGATTGTCTTTTCTGTAACGGATGCCAAAACAGGAGAGATTCTGGCAAAGGAAAGCCAGACGGTGAAGCTGCACAGCACCTATGATTTTAAGCTGGTGGATGATGAGTTCGGTACTGTCCGGTATGATGATTTCCTTGCATGGCTGACACCGGAGTCTGAGGGTGTGATGCAGGTCAGAAGACAGGCAATCTCCTGGCTGGAGTCCAGAAATTCACCGCTTGATTCGTTGCCGGGATATCAGAATGCGCTGGGACTTTCCGGGGAAGAGATCTATTACAATACCATCCTGCAGGTTGTGGCGATTCAGGCGGCAATCAGTGAGATGGGAGTCCGGTACAATATGGGAGCCTACTCGTTGGACGCAGATCAGAGGATTCTGATGCCGGATCAGGTGCTGGAGAGCAAATCGGGTATCTGCATTGAGACAGCGATCCTGATGGCAAGTGTTTTGCAGTCGGCAGATATGCACGCGATGATCGTGCTGACACCGGGGCATGCACAGGTTGCGGTGGAAGCGTGGAGCGGAGCCTGTGAATATTTCCTGATCGAGACAACGCTGCTGCCTTTTGAGGGGGCGACAGAAAGTGAACTGAACCAGCTGATCACTTACTATGATCAGGAGCAGTGGCAGGAGAAGCTCGGAACGGCAGCAGCTGCCGGGACAGCCTATGTTGTGGACTGTGATTTGATTCAGCTTCTGGACTATCGGGGAATCGCGCAGAACGGAGGAAGTATTGTAGGTTGGGATAATAATACAGGAACGTCCAGCAGCAATTCTGCAGAGGATGCGACAGAGAGCCAGCCTGCTGAAAATGGCATGGCAGATTCTTTCCGCATCGGAGATGGACTTGAAATTTATGCGGCCAAGGCAGTGGCCTTTCTGGAATCACCGGCGCTCTCACTGGATCTGCCGCTCCTGCCGGGCTATGATTATGAGGTGGTCGACGACACCTCCTTTGACATTTACTATACGCAGGCAAGGGAATATGGTTATCAGGGACTGTTAGTTACCATCAAAGCGTATGCGCTGGACGATCACAGCTACGAGGACCTGCCGTCCTACGCGGTGGCGGGAACAGGAGCTGCCAGACGATATGTGGCAATCTTCCCGACGGATCTGCAGATCGATCCGAAACAGTCGGATGCAGATCAGTATCAGGAATTGCTTACATGGTTTGAAAAGATAGACGAGAATAATCCGGAGAATCCGTTTAAGGTGCTGGAGTAGGACAAAAGCCTACGTCCAGCCACCATCCAACGTGATGATCTGACCGGTCAGGTAAGAGGGAGCCTGTAGGAGAGAGCATAAAAGTTGTGCCACTTCTGCAGGTTTTCCTATGCGGTCAGCCGGGATTTCTTCCCGGAGAGCATCCATTTCCTCAGGGCTGAAGCAGCCGTTCATGGCTGTGTCGATGACTCCACAGGCGATGGCATTCACCTGGATATTGCTGGGGGCAAGTTCCTTGGCGAGAGCTCTTGTGAAGCTGTTGACACCGCCCTTGGAGGCCGAGTAAGCTACTTCCATGGAAGCACCGCAGTTTCCCCAGACGGAGGAAATGTTGATGATCTTACCACTCTTGCGTTGCAGCATATGCGGGATAGCCAGACGGCTGGTATAGAACATAGAATTCAGATTGGTGTTCATTACCTGCTGCCACTCAGAGACTGACATCTCCTGCAAAAGCCCGATATAAGAGACCCCTGCATTGTTGACCAGAACATCCAATCCGGAAATCCCTTGAAAAATCTTCTCCACATCGTCCGGATTCCCGATATCCCCAAAGAGTGGAGTACAGGAGATGGAATAGGTATCAGAAAGTCTGTGTGACAATTCTGTCAGTTGTTCCATCGAGCTTCTACACGTGATATACAGGTGATATCCCTCTGCTGCCAGCGCGGTGGCAATGGCTTCTCCAATGCCTCTTGACGCACCTGTCACAAGTGCATACTTTGTATTGACTTGTTGAGTCATAAGCGATTTCCTTTCTGCCGGATCATGATTCAAATGTTTCGTTTCTGATTGCTTAAAATTACACATGGAATTATACTCGTATCAGAATGGGAATGCAAACGTCTGGTATAATCAGGTGCTTTGCGGGGAAATATGGAAGAAGAAAAAGAAGACTTGCAGGCTGAGAGAAAGGAAAGGGAACAGACAATGTATGATCTGATTATTATTGGTGCCGGACCGGCGGGACTTTCGGCGGCATTATATGGAGTGCGGGCAGGCTTGAAGCTGCTGCTCCTGGAACAGAATCCGATGGAGGGAGGACAGATCCTGACAACGGATGTGGTGGACAACTATCTGGGGATTCCGGGTATAAACGGCTTCGAGCTGGGAATGAAATTCAGGGAGCATGCTGTGCAGGCGGGCGTGGAATGCCGCAATGCCTGTGTGAAGGCAGTCCGTGCAGAGAAAGAACAGAAGAAAATCGTTGAACTGATGTCCGGGGAACAGCTGGAAACCAAAGCGATCATCGTGGCAACCGGGGCAAGTCATGCCCTGCTTGGAGTGCCGGGAGAGAAAGAGTACAAAGGCAGAGGAGTGTCCTACTGTGCCACCTGCGATGGAGCCTTTTTTAAGGGAGCGGAGGTTGCTGTGGTCGGCGGCGGAAATGTGGCAGCAGGTGATGCGGTCTATCTGGCAAGGTTCTGCAAAAAGGTTTATCTGATCCACAGACGGGACAGCCTGCGCGCCTCTGCATCGCTAAAGGAGAAGCTGGCAGAATGTCTGAATATAGAGACAGTTTGGAACAGTGTTGTGACAAAGATCACCGGGGAAGATACGGTGGAAGGAATCTGTATCCGGGAAGCCGGAGGGCAGCAGGAGGAGCAACGCACCATCCACGTATCGGGAGTGTTTGTTGCGGTCGGAATGGAACCACAGACACAGCTCTTCCGGGAGTGGGTCAAATGTGATGAGAAAGGATATCTGGAAGCTTCCGAAGACTGTAAGACCAGTGTACCCGGCATTTTTGCAGCGGGGGATGTGAGGACAAAGGGCGTGCGGCAGATCGTCACGGCGGTGGCAGATGGGGCCTGTGCTGTGGCAGGGGTGCAGGGATATCTGACGCAGTTATCATAGAAGAACACAGGACTGTAATTGTTGCGAAATCATTACAAGACCACAAGACATGGAAAAATTGGCATTTCTATACGTAGATGCTGTGGTTGACAAAAACACACCACAATGTTATATTGGTTAAGGATGTAACAATTTCGTAACAAATGAGGTGTTATGTGTTCATGATAAAAAACAGTATGACTCCTAAGAGAAAAAAAGAAATAAAGATTGCAGCCTGTCTGATGGCTGCGGCGATCAGCTTTGGAAGCGTTCCGGTGAATGTGTATGCTTCCGGCAATCTGGATTCGGTTCTGCCCTCGGCAGGAATTGACTACACGATGCAGAACGACAAGAAGTCTTCGCTTTCCAAGCTTCAGGAAGAGGCAGGAAAGAATGCGGTTTCCGGGAATGGAACAACGGTCGGCAGCGTACAGGTTGGCGGTTTTGCAGATTTGGCGAGTGTGGGAGGCGGCATCAGCAAAGAGACTCCCAGAAAGATAGAAGACACAATCGTAGTCAGCGAAGGATATACAGAGGATCTGAAGAAGGCAGCAGGTTCAGGACTTTCCGAAGAGGAAGAGAGCTTTAAGAACCTTGTGATCGCCAGAGTAAACGATTATGTGAATGTCAGAGATATTCCCAGTGAGGAAGGCTCTATTGTCGGAAAGCTTTACAATAAGTCAGTCGGCAATTATATTGAAGAACAGGACGGATGGTATAAGATCAGTTCCGGTTCGGTGGAAGGCTATGTGAAAGCAGAGTACTGTGTCACCGGGGATGAGGCTGTGGAGTATGCCAAAGAAGTTGGTACACGAATCGCAACCGTTACGACAACGACTTTGAAGGTTCGTGAGCAGCCCGGTACAGATGAGGTGGTACTTGGCATGGTACCGATCGACGATCAGCTCATTGTAACAGAAGAGCTGGACGGCTGGGTTAAGGTTAATATCGAGGAAGGTGACGGATATGTTTCCACAGATTATGTCACACTTTCCACAGAGTTTGTGAAAGCGGAATCCATTGCAGAGGAAGAGGCAAGACTTGCAAGAGAAGAGGCGGCCAGAAAGGCTGCGAAGGAAGCTGCGGCAAAGAAGGCGGCAGAGAGCAGCAAATCCTCTTCATCCGGAAGCAAGAGCGAAGGAAAGACCTATGCAAGCCCGACCGGAAGCAGCGGTGCTGATGTTGCACAGTTTGCATTGCAGTTTGTGGGTAATCCGTATGTATACGGTGGATCGAGTCTGACAAACGGAACGGACTGCTCCGGCTTTGTCATGAGTGTATATAATAACTTCGGTGTCAGCCTGCCACATTCTTCATCGGCAGACCGTAGCGTCGGAGCGACCGTCAATGGACTGGAGAACGCACAGGCCGGAGATATCATCTGTTATTCCGGACATGTGGCTCTGTACATTGGAAATGGACAGATTGTCCATGCATCGACGTCCAAGACCGGAATTATTGTATCCAATGCAAGCTACAGATCGATCCTGTCGATCAGAAGAATATTCTAATTACAGAAACGTTCAAACCCGCGCGGATTGGTCTGCGCGGGTTTTATAATGTAAGATAATTTGTAACTGTTCAGCTCCATTTGCCATAGCAGATTTTGTTCGGCTCTGAATAGTTATGATAATTTCAGAAATTGTCTAACTGAAATTTATTGCTCCGCGATAAATGATATCTGCAACTTTGTGGAAGATGTACAAAAAAGTTTTTTGGATACTCTTTTATGAAACCGTATTCGTAAAACGTTATCCACATTTTGAAACAAGCTTTTTGGCGTAAAATGGACTTATACACGGACTTATCCACATTATCCACAGCTTTTTTAACGAAAATGAGGGATATTTTATGGAAACTTCAAGAACAGACGTTTTGTGAAGTTATAACAGTTTCACCCACAATTTTCATAAAAGAAGACCCAAAGTACGCTATGACAGAACTGTTACATAAAAGATTAAATTGTTGCAAAAAGTGGGACAAATATGGTATACTGACTATACAATAATCCAAAGGAAGATAATACTTATTTCCAGGGTATAGAATGGAGGAAATTGTATGAAATTTATAATTATTGGGAAAAACATTGATGTAACAGAAGGGCTGAGAAGTGCAGTGGAAGACAAGATCGGTAAGCTGGAGAAATACTTTACCGACGAGACAGAAGTACATGTTACGCTGAGTGTGGAGAAAGAAAGACAGAAGATAGAGGTAACGATCCCTGTTAAGGGCAGCATTATCCGTTCCGAGCAGGTCAGCAGTGATATGTATGTATCCATTGATCTGGTGGAAGAGATCATTGAAAGACAGCTCAAGAAATACAAGAATAAGCTTGTAGACAAACAGCAGGCAGCTGCAAACTTCCGTCAGGAGTACATTGAGAAGGATTATGTGGATGAGGACGAAGTACAGATCATCCGTACCAAGAAATTTGACATTAAGCCGATGTATCCGGAAGATGCCTGTGTACAGATGGAACTTTTGGGACATAACTTCTTCGTATTCTGTAATGCAGAGACGGATCAGGTCAATGTAGTATACAAGAGAAAAGGAAATACCTACGGTCTGATCGAGCCTGAAGTATAAAAGATAGCGTATGGGAAAGGGTTGCTGCAAATAGGCAGCAGCCCTTTTGTGATGTAATCGGGAAATTGCGGAGCAATCCGGACATGGAGGAAAAATGGCGGTAATAAATATAGTGGCTTTTTTGGCAGTGACGGTGGTGCTGGCCTGTAAATGGAAAGAGAGTGCGGTATCAGTGCTTCCGGTTTCTGCCTGCATCCTGATATTCGGTCTGTATCTGCTGGCTTTTGTACATGCCTTGTCAGCGATCGATTTTGTGGGGATTGGCGTGCTGATTCTGCTGGTAATCTGGCTTTTCAGAAACAGGGACACAGGGACAGGCAAAGAGATGCTGCAAAAACTGACGGAGCCCTCTTTTGTGACGGCACTCGTTCTCATTGCAGTTGTGGCATACTGTGTCCTTGGAAAGGTCGTGACCTGGTGGGATGATGTGAATTTCTGGGCAACGGATGTGAAGAGTCTGTATTTTCTGGATGGATTTGCCGGGAAATACGGAAATGTTGCACCGGAGTTTGGAGATTACCCTCCGGGTGCGCAGCTTTTCAAGTGGTGGTTTCTGCATATGGACCCGCAGCAGTATCGGGAGGGGCTTGCGTTTGCCGGCTATTACACGCTGAATTTGTTGTTTCTGGTTCCGGTTCTGCGGAAGGTGAAGGGCAGAAATGTGCTGGTGCTGGGAGCAGCGGCGATCTCGCTCTGGCTCTTTCCGGGAATTGCAGAGGTATATGGCTATCAGGGCTTTTGCGCCGATCTGACGATGGCGTGCATTTACGGCAGCTTTCTGTTTGCGGTGGTGGACAGAAAGGGGCATGCGGAAAGCTTTTATTACGGAAGGATGGCCTGTTTCCTGGGGCTTTTAGTGCTCGTGAAGTCGGTTGGATTTATCTGGGCGGTATTCGGCATTTCGTTTTTGCTGTTGTATTCTATGCAGCAGAGTGAGTCAAAGGGACAGGCTGTCCGCAGACTGCTCCCGGTGGCGGCTGCACCCGTGCTGACCGGGGCGGGCTGGATGCTGTTCTGTTTCCTGATGCGGAGAGTGACAAGGACGACGGCAACGGCAGTCAAGTATGTGACGACGGACGAATATGGATTTTCCGGGTATATGGGAGAATTTGCAAAAGCGTTTGCAAAGGCCTTTTTCACACTGCCGCTTCACAAAGACCGGAGTATTGCGATAGACCTGACTCCGTTTGCGTTTTATCTGGTGATCTGTGCGCTGGTGATCTTCTTTTATCGTAAGAAGCTGATGCCGGCTAAGACGGGAAGACTTGTGCTGTGGTTCAGTATTCTGAGCGGAGCGATGTTTTATGCGATTATTTTTCTGGCGCATATCACGATCTTTGCAACAGAGACGCAGTATCTGGAGGCCTCGGGGATGATCTCCTCGATCGAGCGGTACGGAGCCCCGTTTACGGTGGGAACCCTGCTGTTTCTGGCGCTTTTGTGGACGGAGTACGGAGAGACTTTATTTGCCTCCCAAAACGCATTCCTTGCAAAGTACGGGACGATTCTTACGTTTGTGCTTTTTACGGCATTGACAGCGCATTGGAAGACTGGGTATGATGGACTCATTGGATACCGCAGTGCGGTTCCGGAGGCGATGCAGAGCCGGGAGGAGATGCTGGATGATTCGTCCAGGACTTTTTTGAAGGCACTGGAGAGCCTGCCTGCAAAGTGCAGTACAAGGGTGTTTGTGATACAGGGGGACGAGGTGTCCCGCTGGGTGCGCAACAGCTATACGAATATGGAGGCATCCCCTGTGGGAGTTGTCTACAGAGGCGTCAATCTGGAGGATGCCACGAAGGAGTGGCTGACAGAGGAAATCCGGGCATCCCATGCGTCCTATCTGTTTGTGACCGAAACACAGGCAGATACGGAGGAGCTGTTCCGGGATATGACAGGGGGAACGGCGTTTGAGGCCGAGACCCTGTATGCGATAGTGGATGATGGAAAAGAACTGCGGCTGCAAAAGGCCGGGGAGAACAATAGAGAATGACAAAGACAGATTATTGGAAGATACCCGTGATCATACCAGCCTACGAGCCGGGGAAAAATCTGATCCCGCTTCTGCAAGGCCTGCAGGAGAAGGGGATGGAACGGATCGTTGTGGTGGATGACGGAAGCGGGGCTGCTTATCAGCCGGTGTTTGAACAGGCAAAGAAGATTCCGGGCTGTATTGTGTTACAGCATGCGGTAAATTTGGGAAAAGGCAGGGCGTTAAAGACAGCCTTTAACGAATGTCTGAACCGTTTTCCGGACATGACAGGAGCGGTGACGGCAGATTCGGACGGACAGCATACACCGGAGGGAATTGAGGCGTGCATGAAGGAGATGACAGAGCACCCGGAAGCGCTGGTGCTTGGCTGCCGCGATTTTGATGCGCCGGATGTTCCGGCAAGGTCCAGCTTTGGCAATAAGTGTACGCGCCGGGTATTCCGGTATTTGCTCGGCCTTACGGTCACGGATACGCAGACCGGTCTGCGGGGGATTCCGCGCTTTTTCATGGAAATTCTGATGAATGTCAAGGGAGAGCGGTTTGAGTACGAGACGAACATGCTGATCGAGACCAAGGATCGTCAGATACCGATCCGGGAGGTTACCATTGACACGATCTATCTGGAACAGAATCAGGCGAGCCACTTTAATCCGATCAAGGACTCAGTGAGGATTTATATGGTGTTTGCAAAGTTCCTGTTTTCCTCGCTCTCTTCCAGCGTGGTAGATCTGCTCCTGTTCAGCCTGTTCTGCAGTGCTTTCCGGGGTGGAGGAACGCTCTTTGGCGTATCCTACATTGTGCAGGCAACTGTGATGGCACGTATCCTGTCTGCCATATATAACTTTCTGATCAATTATAAGGTGGTGTTCCGGAGCAAGGGAAATCTTGTTCTGACAGCGTTCAAATATTTCCTGCTTGCCGTCTGCCAGATGTGCTGTAGTGCGGCGCTGGTCGACTTCGTGTATGGAATGACCGGAGGGCTGGAAGTGCTGATCAAGGTGCCGGTGGATGTACTGCTGTTTTTCTTAAGCTTTGCGATCCAGAGGGAATTCGTATACCGGAGCAGAGAGAAACAGAAAAGGGCATGAGAGAAAGCTTCTTTTCATATACTGCAATGATGAGGGAATCGGAGCAGCTATGAAGAGACAGAGGGGATTTTTATTTTATCAATATGGGAAAAAGCTCCGTCTGCTTGGCGGAGTGATTCTGGCAGCCTTTTGCTGCCAGTTTTTAATTGCGAAAATAGTCGGTGAGGGTGTGACAGAGCCACAGGAACTGACAACGGTAACACCGGATGAAGAAGCCATCGAGGTCTCTGCCAATGGAAAGTTCATCAAATGGGTGGAATTCCATGCAACCTGTGAAGCGATGGCAGCCGCCTACGAGCTGGACACGGCTACCTACCGGGATGATGTCCATTTAGGGTGGATAGAACTGCTTGCCTACAGTGCGGCAAAGCATGGGGGAAGGTTTGACAGGAACAGTGTGGGTGAGATCCAAAAGACAGCGGAAATCCTGAAAAGCTCGGAGAGCACCATGGAACAGCTGACGGAAAATCTGGAATATTATCCCTATTATCTGGAGGCCTATCATGCCGTGCTGGACGGGATGGTCGGAGAGTTCGACATACAGGAAAAGACCGGAGAAGCGTCTGCGGAGACAAAGCGGTATTACGGATTAAAGGCATTTTCCCCGATTGCAAAAGGATTTGATTACAGTCATTACGACGATTTCGGCTCATCCCGGAGCTACGGCTATGCAAGGCCGCACCTCGGCCATGACATGATGGGGATGATCGGAACACCGATCATTGCGATCGAGTCCGGCTATGTGGAGGCGCTCGGCTGGAATCAGTACGGCGGCTGGCGCATCGGCATCCGCAGCTTTGACCATAAGCGGTATTACTACTACGCACATCTGCGGCAGAATTATCCCTACGCGGAAGGACTGGAAGAGGGCAGTATCGTGACGGCGGGGGATGTGATCGGCTACATGGGACATACCGGATACAGCACGAAGGAGAACATCAACAATATTGAGACAGTACATCTCCACTGGGGACTGCAGCTGATCTTTGACGAATCGCAGAAGGAGAGCGACAACGAGATCTGGATTGACTGCTACGAGCTGACGAAATTCCTTTACCGGAACCGGAGTGAAGTGCGGAAGGTGGGAGAGACCAGAGAATGGAAACGGGTATACGAAATGACAGATCCGGCGGTCGAAGAGGCTTTGCGGGAAAAAGGGCAAAAGCAGACAAAATAGAATCTTTTGGCATTGCAAAAAAGAACCCTCTATGTTACAATAGGTGCGATGGACAATGATAAAAAAATAACAATCATTGCCGGGCCTTGAAAAATAAAGGTTTTTGAAAAAACACTACATTATATGGAGGAAAGAAAAATGGCAAAAAAAGTTGTTTTGGCAGGTGCATGCCGTACAGCAATCGGTACCATGGGTGGTGGACTCAGCACAACACCGGCACCGGAACTTGGTGCAATCGTAATCAAGGAGGCTTTGAAGAGAGCAGGTGTAGCTCCTGAGCAGGTTGATCACGTATATATGGGTTGTGTAATTCAGGCAGGACAGGGACAGAACGTTGCCCGTCAGGCATCTATCAAGGCAGGACTTCCGAATGAGGTTCCGGCAGTAACGATCAACGTAGTATGCGGTTCCGGTCTGAATTGTGTCAACATGGCAGCACAGATGATCCAGGCAGGGGATGCCGACATCGTAGTAGCAGGTGGTATGGAGAATATGTCCATGGCTCCTTATGCAATGATGAAGGGCCGTTACGGATACAGAATGGGTAACGCAACTCTGGTAGATACCATGGTAAACGATGCTATGTGGGATGCATTCAATGATTATCACATGATCATGACTGCAGACAATATCTGCAGAGAGTGGGGACTTACCCGTGAAGAACTCGATGAGTTCGCATTAAAGAGCCAGCAGAAGGCAGAGGCAGCACAGAAGAGCGGTGCGTTCGACAACGAGATCGTACCGGTTATGGTTAAGAAGAAAAAAGAGATGGTTGAGTTCAAGGTAGATGAGGGACCGAGACCGGGTTCCACAATCGAGGGGCTTCAGAAGCTTCGCGCAATCAATCCGGACGGATTTGTAACAGCAGGTAACGCTTCCGGTATCAATGACGGTGCAGCAGCAATCGTTGTTATGAGCGAGGAGAAGGCAAAAGAGTTAGGTGTTAAGCCGATGGCTACTTTCGTAGCAGGCGCACTTGCAGGATGCAGACCGGAGGTTATGGGTATCGGACCGGTTCCGGCTACAAAGAAGGTTATGGCTAAGGCCGGCTACAAGATCGAAGACTTCGATATCATCGAGGCAAACGAGGCATTTGCGGCTCAGTCCGTAGCAGTTGGAAAAGAACTTGGCATCGACGTAGACAAGCAGCTGAACCCGAACGGTGGTGCGATCGCACTGGGACACCCGGTAGGAGCTTCCGGATGCCGTATCCTTGTTACTCTGCTTCATGAGATGGAAGCTAAGGGAGCAAAGAAGGGTCTTGCCACACTGTGTATCGGCGGTGGTATGGGCTGTGCAACAATCGTTGAGAGAGAGGACTAATCAGCATGGATTATATTTTATACGAGGTTGACGGTGCAGTCGGCACTATTACAATCAACAGAGAAAAGGCATTAAATGCCCTTAATTCCCAGGTTCTGGACGAGCTTTCCCAGACACTTGACGCGGTAGATCTGGATACCGTACGCTGCCTGATCCTGACCGGAGCAGGCCAGAAATCCTTTGTCGCAGGTGCAGACATCGGTGAGATGAGCACTCTGACCAAGGCAGAGGGAGAGGCATTCGGCAAGAAGGGAAATGATGTATTCCGCAAACTGGAGACATTCCCGATTCCTGTCATTGCTGCAGTAAACGGCTTTGCACTCGGCGGTGGATGCGAGATTTCCATGAGCTGTGATATCCGTATCTGTTCCGAGAACGCAGTTTTCGGACAGCCGGAGGTTGGCCTTGGCATTACTCCCGGATTTGGCGGTACACAGAGACTTGCCAGACTGGTAAGTCCTGGCATGGCAAAGCAGATGATCTACACAGCAAGAAATATCAAGGCAGACGAGGCATACCGCATCGGTCTTGTGAACGCAGTTTATCCGCAGGAAGAACTGATGGCAGCAGCCAAGAAGATGGCAGCAGGCATTGCAATGCAGGCACCGATCGCTGTCCGCAGCTGTAAGAAAGCGATCAACGAAGGACTTCAGGTAGATATGGATCAGGCAATCGTGATCGAAGAGAAACTCTTCGGCGGCTGCTTTGAGACAGAAGATCAGAAAGCCGGCATGGGCAATTTCTTAGAGAAAGACAAAGAGAAGAAGCTGAAAGTTGTTCCCTTTGTCAACAGATAATTCATAAGGTTTTTAACAGAATCAGGGTGGTTTTACGACCATCCTGATTGTGTGAAATACAATTCAAATTTTCATAAGGAGGAACTACAATGAAAGTAGGTATTATCGGTGCAGGAACAATGGGTTCCGGTATTGCACAGGCATTCGCTATGACAGATGGTTACGAAGTTTGTCTTTGCGATATTAAAGAAGAGTTTGCTGAAGGCGGCAAGGCTAAGATCCAGAAGAATATGAACTTCCTTGTAGGCAAGGAAAAGATCAGCCAGGAGAAGGCTGACGAGGTTATGAGCAAGATCACAACAGGTCTGAACAATATCTGTGGTGAGTGCGATCTGATCGTAGAGGTTGCTCTTGAGAAGCTGGAGATCAAGCAGTCTATTTTCAAAGAGTTACAGAACATTGTCAGAAAGGATTGCATCTTTGCTTCCAATACATCCTCCCTTTCCATCACAAAGATCGGAGAAGGACTTGACAGACCGGTTATCGGTATGCACTTCTTCAACCCGGCAGACAGAATGAAGCTGGTTGAGGTTATCAGAGGAGAGAACACAACACAGGAGATGGTTGACAAGATCACAGCGATCGCTACTGAGATCGGCAAGACTCCTGTACAGGTTAAGGAAGCTCCCGGATTTGTTGTAAACAGAATCCTGATCCCGATGGTCAACGAAGCAATCGGTGTATTGGATGCCGGAACAGCATCCGCAGAGGATATCGACGTAGCTATGCAGCTCGGCGCATCCCATCCGATGGGACCTCTTCACTTGGGAGATCTGATCGGTCTGGACATCTGCCTTGCTATCATGGAAGTTCTATACAATGAGACCAAGGATGAGAAGTATGCTCCGCAGCCGCTTCTGAAGAAGATGGTAGAAGAGAAGAAGCTTGGAAGAAAGACAGGCGTTGGTTTCTTCGATTACTCTAAATAAAGAGAGATAAACAATAAAAGTAATAACAATGCCGGAGCAGGATCTGGCATTGTTATCAATAAACATGGAGGAATATATAATCATGGATTTTACGTTAAGCAAAGAACATGAAATGGCGAGATCTCTTTTCAGAGAGTTCGCTGAAAAAGAAGTAAAGCCTCTCGCTCAGGAAGTTGACGAGACAGAAGCTTTCCCGAGAGAGACAGTTGAGAAAATGGCTAAGTTAGGCTTCATGGGAATTCCGGTTCCGAAGGAGTACGGTGGACAGGGATGTGATCCTCTTACCTACGCTATGTGTGTAGAGGAGCTCTCCAAAGTATGTGGTACTACAGGCGTTATCGTTTCTGCACATACTTCTCTGTGCTGTGATCCGATCATGACCTTCGGTACAGAAGAGCAGAAGCAGAAATATCTGGTTCCCCTTGCAAAGGGCGAGAAACTCGGCGCATTCGGTCTGACAGAGCCCGGTGCCGGTACTGATGCACAGGGACAGCAGACAAAGGCTGTTCTGGATGGAGATGAGTGGGTACTGAACGGTTCCAAGTGCTTCATCACAAACGGTAAGGAAGCTGACGTATACGTTATCTTCGCAATCACAGGAACTGTTGAGAAGCGTGGAAGACTGCAGAAAGAGATTTCCGCATTCATCGTAGAGAAGGGAACACCCGGATTTACATTCGGAACCAAAGAGAAGAAGATGGGTATCCGTGGATCATCCACATACGAGCTGATCTTCACAGACTGCCGTATCCCGAAGGAGAACTTACTCGGACAGCAGGGCAAGGGCTTCAACATCGCAATGCATACACTGGATGGCGGACGTATCGGTATCGCTTCCCAGGCACTTGGTCTTGCAGAGGGCGCTCTTGAGACAACCATCAGCTATGTAAAAGAGAGAAAGCAGTTCGGCAGAGCAATCGGCGCTTTCCAGAATACACAGTTCCAGCTTGCAGATATGGCTACCAAGGTTGAGGCAGCTCAGATGCTGGTTTACAAGGCAGCTATGGCTAAGGCTACCCAGAAGGTATACTCTGTAGAGGCAGCAAAGGCTAAATTATATGCAGCAGAGGTTGCTATGGAAGTTACCACAAAGGCTGTTCAGTTACATGGTGGTTACGGTTACATCAGAGAGTACGATGTAGAGCGTATGATGCGTGATGCAAAGATCACAGAGATCTACGAAGGAACAAGCGAAGTTCAGCGTATGGTCATCTCCGGTGCATTACTGAAATAGTCTGAAACAATAAATAACAAATATATAAGGAGAAAAATACAATGAAAATTGTTGTTTGTATTAAGCAGGTTCCTGATACAAAGGGCGGCGTTAAGTTTAATCCGGACGGAACACTTGACAGAGGCGCAATGCTCACCATCATGAACCCCGATGATAAAGCAGGTCTGGAAGCAGCACTTAGAATTAAAGATCAGTATGGTGCAGAGGTTACAGTATTGACAATGGGTCTTCCGAAGGCAGAAGAAGTTCTTCGTGAGGCTATGGCTATGGGCGCTGACAAGGGTATCCTTGTAACAGACAGAGTCCTTGGTGGTGCTGATACCTGGGCTACCTCCACAACACTGGCAGGTGCATTGAGAAATCTTGACTATGATCTTATCATCACAGGCCGTCAGGCTATCGATGGAGATACTGCACAGGTAGGTCCGCAGATTTCCGAGCATTTGAACATTCCTGTTATCTCCTATGCACAGGATATCAAGATTGAGGGAGACAGCGTTATTGTACAGCGTCAGTACGAGGACAGATATCATGTAGTAAAGGCTAAAATGCCTTGCCTGATCACAGCTCTTTCTGAATTGAATGAGCCCCGTTACATGACTCCCGGCGGAATCTTTGATGCTTACAAGGCAGAGATCACTGTCTGGGGCAGAAAAGATCTGAAGGATGTAGATGACTCCAACCTGGGTCTGAAAGGTTCACCGACCAAGATCGCAAAGGCATCCGATAAGGTAAGAAAGGGTGCAGGTGAGAAGGTTACTCTTGATCCCGATGAGGCAGTAAGCTACATTGTTGACAAGCTGAAAGTAAAACATGTCATCTAAATGAGAACTGTTCAGAACCATGAAAAATTGTGTTCTCTGAATGCCTGCATTTATACAGAACAGAAATTTTATAGGTTCAGAATAGTGATATTAATATCATAACTGAAAAGCAGATTGCTATAACAGCGATATTCAGGTATAGAGAAAGGAATAAGAAAATGAATTTAGAAGAATACAAGGGAGTATATGTCTTTGCTCAGCAGGTAGACAATGAGATCAGCAGCATCGCTCTTGAATTACTTGGAAAAGCAAAAGACCTTGCAAAAGACTTAAATACAGAAGTAACCGCTATGCTGCTTGGTTCCGGTGTTAAGAATCTTGCCGACCAGCTTGCAGAGTATGGCGCTGACAAGGTTATCGTAGTAGATGATCCGGAATTAAAGGATTACAGAACAGAGCCTTATGCACATGCACTGGCTTCTATCATCAACAAATACAAACCGGAGATCGTTCTGGTAGGCGCTACCGCAATCGGTAGAGATTTAGGCCCCAGAGTTTCCGCAAGAGTAGCAACCGGTCTGACAGCAGACTGTACCGTTCTTGAGATCGGTGATTTCCCGCTTCAGGCACTTCCGGGACAGGAGCAGTTACACAACCAGCTTCTGATGACCCGTCCTGCTTTCGGTGGAAATACGATCGCTACGATCGCATGTCCTTACAACCGTCCTCAGATGGCAACGGTTCGTGCCGGCGTTATGCAGAAGATCGATCCGATCAAGGGCGCAAAGGCAGTTGTAGAAGAGTTCAATCCTGGATTTACACCGGACAACAAGTATGTTGAGATCCTTGACATTGTGAAGTCCGTAGTAGATACCGTAGATATCATGGACGCTAAGATCCTGGTATCCGGTGGCCGTGGAGTTGGAAGCAAAGAGAACTTCAAGCTTCTCGATGATCTGGCAGAGGTTCTTGGCGGAACCGTAAGCTGCTCCCGTGCCGTTGTAGATTCCGGCTGGAAGCCGAAGGATCTGCAGGTTGGACAGACTGGTAAGACCGTTCGTCCGAACGTATACTTTGCAATCGGTATTTCCGGAGCAATCCAGCACGTAGCAGGTATGGAAGAGTCCGACATCATCATCGCTATCAACAAGGATGCAGATGCACCGATCTTCGATGTAGCTGATTACGGTATCGTAGGAGATCTGAACAAGATCGTTCCGAAGCTGACAGAGGCTTTGAAGGCAGAGATCGCTGCTGCAAAATAATCTGATTAAGCAATAGCAAATACCCCCGAACAGAGTCGTTCTGTCCGGGGGTAAATTTTTACGCAATAACCCGGCATGCGCAAAGAGCGTGCACAGAAAAGAGGTTTATTATGAAGATTTCACTTGCACAGATGTCCATGCAGGCAGATATGGAAGTAAACCTAAAGAAATCCCTGTACTTTTGTGAGGAGGCCCGGGGGAGGAGCAGAGTACCGTATCTGCACACCAGAAGACCGGAATGTTATGGGGCTTTGTGGGGACACCGTGGAAGAAGAAAAGAATTGGGAGTGAGAGAAGAGCATTGACAGTCTCCTATGACAAAGAATATGATAAATAAGGTTTACGCATATCACAAAGAAAATCGTAATGAGCAAAAAGCGTGCACAGAAATGAGGAACAAAGATGGCAAAGAACAAAGAGATCAAAACCAATGCAATGCGGATACTGGAGCGGGAGAAAATACCCTTTGAGCATTTTACCTATGAGTGTGAGGAGTTTATAGATGGGATTCAGGTGGCAGACATGCTGGGGCTGCCGCATGAGAAAGTGTATAAAACACTGGTGACGGTGGGAAACAGCAAGAATTATTTCGTGTTTGTGCTGCCGATCGAGGCAGAGCTTGACCTGAAGAAGGCGGCGAAGGCGGTTGGTGAAAAGGCAGTGAGCATGCTGCATGTGAAGGATATCACGGCAGTGACCGGCTATGTGCGGGGCGGCTGTACGGCCATCGGTATGAAAAAACAGTATGTGACACGAGTGGATGAATCTGCCAGAGAACTGGAGAAAATGATCGTCAGCGGCGGCAGGATCGGGTCACAGATCGAGCTTGCGCCTGCTGATCTGTGCAGGGCAGCGCGTGCAGAATTTGCAGATATCACGGTTTAAATACAGGAGGAAAAGAGAACGGCATGGGAGAGGATAGAAAGAGCATTTTAGAATATGAGACGGTAGAGCTGGATGATGAGAACAGCAGAATTCTGATCATCGATCAGACCAGGCTGCCGGGAACGACAGAGATCATTGCGCTGAAAACCGGAGAAGAAATCTGGAATGCGATCTATCTTCTGCAGGTGAGGGGAGCACCGGCAATCGGCGTTGCCGCTGCCTTTGGAATCTATCTGCTGGCAAAGCAGATCAAGACTGAGGATTATGAAGAGTTTCTGGAAAGCTTCAGACAGCAAAAGGAGTATCTGAACTCTGCAAGGCCCACGGCAGTGAATCTTTCCTGGGCATTGAACCGGATGGAGCAGGTGTGCATACAAAAGAAAGAGAGCAGTGTTTCCGATATTTTGCAGGCGCTGAAAGAAGAGGCCATAGAGATGAAGCGTGAGGACATCCGGGTCTGTAAGGAGATCGGTGAATATGGGCTGACACTTGTGAAGCCGGGAGATGGTATTCTGACGCACTGCAATGCGGGGCAGCTTGCAACCTGCAGATACGGAACGGCGACGGCTCCTATCTATCTGGGACAGGAGAGAGGCTATCATTTCCGGGTGTTTGCGGATGAGACGCGGCCTCTTTTGCAGGGGGCGAGACTGACGGCCTATGAACTGCAGTCTGCCGGGGTGGATGTGACACTGATCTGTGACAATATGTCTGCGACCGTCATGAAAAACGGATGGATCAATGCGGTCTTTGTGGGCTGCGACCGGGTTGCGGCAAACGGAGATACCGCAAACAAGATCGGAACGTCCGTAGTGGCAACGGTGGCTGCGCGGTATCACGTGCCGGTCTATATCTGCGCACCTACCTCGACGATTGACTTAAATACCAGGACCGGAAGGGATATCAAGATCGAACAGCGAAAACCGGAAGAGGTTACAGAGATGTGGTACAAGGAACGTATGGCACCGGAGGGAGTGAAGGTGTTCAATCCGGCTTTTGACGTGACAGACCATGACCTGATCGCCGGAATTGTGACGGAATATGGAATTGCAAGGGCACCCTATACGGAATCCTTAAAGGAGATCATGGACCGGAAAGAGGCAGAGCAGGCATTGCACAAAAGAGGATAAGAGACAGAGCGGGGAGCAGCAGATGGAAAAATATATGACGGAAAAACAGGCAAAGAAAGCAATTCTGGATATCGGCCAGAGAATGTATCTGCGCGGGTTCGTGGCGGCTAACGATGGCAACATTTCGGTAAGGACCGGAGAGAATGAGGTTTGGGCAACACCTACCGGGGTATCCAAGGGCTTTATGAAAAAGAAAATGCTGGTGAAGGTAGATCTGGAAGGAAAAGTGCTCGAGGGGAGCAGGAAGCCGTCCTCGGAGCTGAAAATGCACCTGCGGGCATACCGTGAGAACCCGGAGCTGCAGTCCGTGTGTCATGCACATCCACCGATCTGCACGAGCTTTTCCATAGCAGGGATACCGCTTGACAAACCGATTCTGGCAGAGGCAGTCATCACCCTCGGCTGTGTACCGGTTGCACCCTATGCGGAGCTGGGGAGCGAGGAGGTGCCGGAATCCATAGCACCGTATTGTCATACACATAATGGAGTGCTTCTGGCAAACCATGGTGTAGTGACCTGGGCAGAGGATGCCTATGCCGCCTATTACCGGCTGGAGTCGATGGAGTATTATGCCAAGATCCTGCTGCTCACAGATAAGATTCTGGGAAAACAGAATGAGCTTACGGACAGTCAGATTGATGCCCTGCTTGCCATGAGAGCCAAATTTGGTATTACCAGAGGCGGGGAACCCCAAAGGAGAGTTTGATGAAGTTAGAGGATTTGATGAACTATGAACAGATCACCGTACAATGCCATGACAACCCGGATGCGGATGCCATTGCGTCGGGATTTGCCCTGTATACTTTTTTTCGCAGTCGGAACAAAAAGGTATCGCTGATCTATGCAGGAAGAAACCGTATTCAGAAATCGAATCTGCTGCTGATGCTGGAGCATCTGGAGATTCCGATTGTCTATATTGAGGACACCAGAGCATTTCTGGGACAGCAGCCGGAGCAGAGAATACCGGGGCTGCTCATCACGGTGGACTGTCAGTATGGTGCGGGGAATGTGACTTATCTCCCGGCAGAGGATGTTGCTATCATTGACCATCATCAGATAGAGATCCGGGATGTGGAAAAGAGTGAGATCAATCCCCATCTGGGAAGCTGCGCAACGCTTGTGTGGAGTATGCTGCGGGAGGCTGGCTTCACGGACATTGAGGAACGGGTCGGAACGGCACTGTACTATGGACTTTATACGGATACCAACCAGTTTTCCGAGATTTTCAATCCGCTCGACATGGATATGAGAGAGGCTCTTCCCTGTGAAAAAACACTGATCACTCTTTTTCGCAATTCCAACCTGTCATTGCAGGAGCTGGAGATCGCGGGAGTTGCCATGATACGGCATATCTACAACGATGATTACCGGTATGCGATCATCAAATCAAAGCCGTGCGATCCAAATATTCTGGGATTGATCAGCGATTTTCTGATACAGGTGGCAGAGGTTGACTGCTGTGTGGTCTACAACGAGACAGGGGACGGCTACAAGTTTTCCGTGCGAAGCTGTGTCAAGGAGGTGCAGGCGAATGAACTTGCCGCCTTTCTGGGAGAGGGTGTCGGAAACGGAGGCGGACATCATGAAAAGGCAGGCGGCTTTATCAATCTGAAGCTTTATGAGAAAAACTTTCCAACGCTTCACTCGGAGGCCTTTTTCAGTGAGCGTCTGAATGACTATTTTGATCACTGTGATATCATCTACGCGGCAGAGTACGAGGCAGATGTGGAAGAAATGCCCTCCTATGTCAAAAAGAAAATGCCGCTTGGCTATGTCAAGGCAACGGATGTACTTCCTGTGGGAACCCCCATCACGATCCGTACGCTGGAGGGCGATGTGGATATGACCGTTGACGACCAGCTTATCATCATGATCGGAATCAAGGGGGAGGTTTACCCTAACAGCCTGGAGAAATTCAGCCGTTCTTACGAGGCAACGCAGAAGCCCTACGGACAGGAGGGCACAACGCAGCGGCACAGAACGATCTATGAGCCCACGCTGCACAACCGGGCGACCGGAGAGGTGCTGCGGCTGATCGATTATGCGCGGATCTGTATTGCAAGTGGGGGAACCCATATCCATGCGAGGGAACTGACCAAACGGGTCAAAGTCTTTACGGCGTGGGACGACGAGCGGTATATGCTTGGAAAAGCGGGCGATTATCTGGCGGTACAGTGTGATGACAGACATGATGTCTATGTGGTGGAACGGGAGATTTTCTATAGTACTTACGAAAGATGTGAGAGTAAATAAGGTGTAAATGGGAACTGATATGAAATATGACGCATTTATCAGCTACCGGCATACAGAGCCGGACAGCTATGTGGCAGAAATTCTTCACAGGCAGCTGGAAAGCTTCCGGCTGCCGGGAAATGTGCTGCGCAGCAGACAGGCTGTGGATCAGGAAGCAAGGACGAGAATACGGAGAGTGTTCCGGGATAAAGAAGAACTGCCGCTTGTCCCGAATCTGGCTGATCCGATCACGGAAGCACTGGAGCAGTCGGAGTTTTTGATTGTGATCTGTTCACCCAGACTGAATGAGTCAATGTGGTGCCGGAAAGAGATAGAGACCTTCATCCACCTCCATGACCGGGAGCATGTTCTTGCCGTGCTTGTGGAGGGAGAGCCGGAAAATGCCTTTCCGGAGGAGCTTTTGTACCGGGAAGAGGAGATTTTGAAATCTGACGGAAGTGTCATGATCAATAAGATACCGGTGGAACCTCTTGCGGCGGATGTGCGCGGAAAGAACAAAAAGGAAATCCGGGAGAAACTGAAGGGGGAACTGCTGCGGCTGGTTGCCCCGATGTTTGGGTGCAGCTACGATGAACTGAAGCAGCGGCACAGAGAGCAGAGAATCCGCAAGATGATCGTGACGGCGGGAGCAGTCAGTGCAGGCTGTCTCCTTTTCGGTGCGGTCAGTACGACGATGGCCCTGCGTATCCGTGAGCAGAATATCCGGATCACACAGCAGGCAGAGCAGCTCAAAACCCAGTCAGACAAAATACAGGAACAGTACCGTGAAGCGGTGCGGGTAAACTGTGTCACTCAGGCAGGCACAGCCATGGAGCGGCTGAAAAGCGGCGACAGAATGGAGGCGCTGAAAATCGCACTGTCAGTTTTTCCGAAAGGAGAAGGACAGCAGGGGGAGGAAATTCCCTATACGGCACAGGCAGCATATGCACTGACAGAAAGTCTGCGTCTGTACGCCAACGCCTCTTCGGTGAGACCGGATCGCATCCTTGCGGCGGACACAACGATTCTTTTTGCCAAAACATCACCGGCAGGCGGACGAATCCTGACGGTCGATGAATATGGCGGTCTTGTGGTGTGGGATGCAGGTACCGGGGAGAGAATTGCGGAACTGCTGCTGGAGGAAGGCGGTCTGACCGAGGAAGAAGAGGTACTGTTTCTGGACGAAGATCACTTCTGGTATTCTTGTGCATCAGGGGTAGCGCTGTATGATCTGGAGCAGGGACAGAATGTATATCAGATTGCCGGAGAACAGCTCCCGGGAATGTTGCGGAGCCTGTCCTGTTCAGAGGAAAAGGATCTGGCCATCATTCAGTGTCAGGAGGGCTTTCTGGCTCTCCGTGCGTCGACAGGAGAGATCCTGTGGGAGGAAAACTGGGAAGAGAAGGAACCCGGAACACAGCTCCAGAGTGCGTGTGAGATGGACCCAGACGGAGTACTTTATGCGGTGTCCGTGGCGGAGGACAGCTACGGAGAGGATAACAGGCAGGTTCGGATCTATAACACTGCAGACGGAGAATTGCTGGCAGTCTGCGAGATGCCCTACAGGTATGTCAAACACCTGCGCTTTGCAGACGGAATCCTGTATATTATCAATAACGGAGAGATCGCGGAGAGCGAGGATCTGTTTGATACAAGCTCCATGCGGGGCAGACTGATCGCCTACGATTATACGAGGCAGAACATTCGATGGGAGTATGAGGCTGAGGGACAGTGGCTGTACGAGACCTCGGTCGCTTCCGCGAAGGACAGTGATTACATGGTCTGTACCGGCTATGACAATCTGTATGCACTGAACCGCACAACCGGGGAGATGCTGCACAGCTTTTCCTTTGGAACACAGATTGTTAAATTGGGAAATTATACAGACAGCAATGCCTTTATGATATTTGCAAGGGATGGAGTACTTCATTATGTAAACCTTGAACAGATGACAGACTATGTGGGAGAAACGTTCAGTCAGTGCAATTCCACAAATGTCAAGACCATGGAGCTGGGGGATGATTACTGGCTGACTCTGCCATATCATGAGAAGCAGATCACACTCTACCGGAGAGCTGTTTCCCCAAAGGCAGAGCCGCTGTGCACCTTTTCAGAGCAGATCCGGGAAGCAAAGCTGAACCGGGATGGAAGCAGGCTTGCAGTGTCTCTGAACCGGGATGATCTGATGGTGGACATTGTGGTGGTGGATACGGAGAGTGGAGAGACGGTGTTTTCCAATGAAGAGGAAGAAGATTACAGCCGTTATGGATATTTTCTATCGATGGAATACTGTGAATATGGGCAATCCGGGCAGGAAGGGCTGATGGTGATCCTGTCAAAGGATATTCTCCTGCTGGATGTGGAGAAAGGAACCGTGCTTGCGGAGTGTCCTCACGGAGAAGAGTACACGGACGACAATGAGGAGATTGCCGGAATTACCTGTGAGGATGGGATGACCGTGGTGTACACTGCTTACGAAGGGATGCTTCACCGGTATATGCTGGAAGATTCCCGGATTCTAAAGCAGGATCTGGAATTTGAGGATCTGGAAGAAAGAAACGGCTTTGCTGTAAATGAGGAGTGCTTTGCCTACACAACCAGAGTGGATGACTGTCTCCATATCTGGAACTGGGATGCACAGGGCCGGAAGATCGAGGAAGGAACGGCGCTGAAATCCAATAGAGAAAGCTGCAGGGAACTGGTCAGAGTGGAGGACATCAATGCGGCCTATGTGGAGTCGGTCTTTTTTACAGAGGATCAGAAGCTGTATGTGATCTACCGGAACGGAGACGCGAGAGTATTTACTTTGCAAAAAGAGCAGGGAGAAAAATGGGCGGTCACGGAGACCGAAGGATATACCGATCTGGAAGAAAGCCTGTGTGCGGGTTCTGGCACTGCAGGGAAAACGTATGGATTCCTCAAAGGGCGTTATGATGGAGGTTATCTGACAACACCGGAGGGGGAACTTACGGCACATGTGGAGGGTGCCCTTGCCATAGACACAGACAGGGATATTCTGTATCAGGAGGCTGGCAACACCGTGAACAGGGTGCCGGTCTACACGGAAGAGGAGATAAGGAATGAGTCGGCATCTCAGCTTACGCTTCCGTGAAATTTTATCTTTCTATTTCAAAATGCCTATGGTACAATAAAAAATGTGAAAACTCTGATGAAGGAGGAAGCGGCTGCAGTAAACGGCGAAAAGAGATCTGGATAATACCATATCCGTAAGGCACGCCTGTACAGGACGAAGAAAGAGACAGCCGCAGACAGGAAACATGAGTGAGAATGAAAAGAATGTAGCAGTGCAGGAAAATGAGGCAAAGGAGCCGGTATCGAAGAACTTTATCGAGCAGATCATCGAGAAGGATCTGGCAGAGGGAGTTTATGACACCGTACACACCCGTTTTCCCCCCGAACCAAACGGTTATCTGCATATAGGACATGCCAAGAGTATTCTGTTAAATTCAGGCCTTGCGAAAGAGTACGGTGGCAAGTTCAACATGCGTTTTGATGATACAAACCCGACAAAGGAAAAGAGTGAATTCGTAGAATCCATTAAGGCTGATGTAAAGTGGCTGGGAGCAGATTACGAAGACAGACTGTTCTTTGCATCGAATTATTTTGACCAGATGTATGAGGGAGCTGTCAAGCTGATCAAGAAGGGCAAGGCTTATGTGTCGGATCTTTCGGCAGAGGAGATGAGAGAGTACAGAGGTACCCTGACAGAGCCTGGAAAGAACGATCCGAACCGTGACAGAAGCGTAGAAGAGAATCTGAAGCTTTTTGAAGAGATGAAGGAAGGAAAGTATGCAGACGGAGAGAAGACTCTCCGTGCGAAGATCGATATGAGTTCTCCGAACATTAACATGAGAGATCCGATCATCTATCGTGTGGCACATCTTTCCCATCAGAATACAGGAGACAAGTGGTGCATTTATCCGATGTATGACTACGCGCATCCGATCGAGGATGCCATTGAGGGAATCACCCACTCCATCTGCACTCTGGAATTTGAGGACCACAGACCGTTGTACAACTGGGTTGTTACGGAGCTGGAGTATCCGCATCCCCCGAAACAGATTGAGTTTGCAAAGATGTATCTGACCAATGTGGTTACCGGAAAGAGATATATCAAGAAGCTTGTGGAGGACGGTATCGTAGACGGATGGGATGATCCCAGACTGGTTTCGATCGCGGCTCTGCGAAGAAGAGGCTTTACACCGGAATCCATCAAGATGTTTGTGGATCTGTGTGGAGTGTCGAAGGCAAATTCATCCGCAGAGTATTCCATGCTGGAGTACTGCATCCGGGAAGATCTGAAAATGAAGAAGGGCCGTGTGATGGCGGTGCTTGATCCCGTGAAGCTTGTGATCGACAATTATCCGGAGGGACAGACCGAGATGCTTGAGGTAGTCAACAATCCGGAGAACGAAGCATTAGGCAAGAGAGAAGTTCCTTTTTCAAGGGAATTATATATCGACAGAGAAGATTTTATGGAGGAACCGCCGAAGAAGTATTTCAGGCTGTTTCCGGGAAATGAGGTTCGCCTCATGAGTGCGTACTTTGTTACCTGCGTCAGCTATGAAAAGGATGATCAGGGCAATGTGACGGTGATCCACTGTACGTATGACCCGGCGTCCAAAGGGGGAAACAGCCCGGATGGCCGCAAGGTTAAGGGAACGATCCACTGGGTATCCGCTGCGGATGCTGTGAAGGCTGAGGTACGTCTGTATGAGAACATCATAGACGAGGAAAAGGGTGTATACAATGAGGACGGAAGTCTGAATCTGAATCCCAATTCCCTCACGGTACTCAAAGAGTGCTACGTGGAGCCGTCTGTGAAGGATGCGAAGCCCTACGACAGTTTCCAGTTTGTCAGACAGGGCTTCTTCTGTGTGGATTACAAGGATACGAAACCGGGGGCGCTGGTATTCAACCGGATCGTCTCGTTGAAAAGCTCCTATGTTCTGCCTAAGAAATAAAGGCGGAAGGATAGGAATGGAAATGATAAGAGAATTGTAGCGGGAGGTTAAGAAATGTCAGGATTGTTGTCAGGTCTGGATCAGTTTGGTTTGACTGGTCTGGAGGATATGAATCTGTATGAAAAACCAAAAAAGGCAGAGGTCGGAGAAGACGGAAAAGAAGTTCCGCCGGTGGTGCAGGAGCAGGATTTCCTGTTTGATAAGAGTTTTACCTGTCCGATCTGTGACAGGGAATTCAAGTCCAGAACCGTTAAGATCGGTAAGGCGAAGCTGGCAGGAAGTGATCTGGATCTGCGTCCGAGATATGAACAGATCGATCTGCTCAAATATGATGTGATCATGTGTCCTACCTGCGGATATGCGGCACTCAGCAGGTTCTTTAAGTTCCTGACCTCTCCGCAGGCTAAGAATATCCAGAGCACGATCTCCGCTTCCTTTAAACCGCAGAAGGAGACAAAGGAAGTTTACAGCTACGATGAGGCACTGGAGAGATATAAGCTGGCGCTTGCCAATGCGATCGTGAAGAAGGCAAAATCATCCGAGAAAGCGTACATCTGTCTGAAGACAGCCTGGCTGCTGCGTGGAAAAGGCGAGCATCTGGATAAGAATCTGCCGGACTATGCAGAGCAGAAAAAGAAGGTGGATGACGAGGAGAACGAATTCCTCAGCAATGCACTGGAAGGTTTCCTTGTGGCAAGACAGACGGAGAACTTCCCGATGTGCGGTATGGATGAGCCGACAGTTGATTATCTGATTGCCGTGACGGCTATGCGTTTTGAGCAGTACGATGTTGCAAGCAGACTGATCACCGGTATCCTGACATCGGCTACAGCCAATCCACGTATGAAGGATAAGGCGAGAGACGTCAAGGAAATGTTGATGAAAAAGATCAAAGAAAAGAACGCAGCCAGAAAATAGGCTGTGACGGAACAAAAAGGTATGAAAGAGCTTCCAATCCATATCAGACTCATCCAGGATGGGGACAAAACGCTGTACGAGCAGATCTATGAATATATCAGGAGCGAAATCCGCTCCGGGGGTCTTCTGTGCGGGGAAAAGCTTCCCTCTGCCAGATATCTGGCAGAGTATCTGCAGGTTTCCAGGACAACGGTGGATATGGCATATGGACAGCTTGTGGCAGAAGGATATCTGGAGGCAAAGCCAAAGAAGGGTTATTTTGTTGCCACTCTGGATGGGCTGTATACCATTGAGACCAAAGGAGAGACAGACCTGCCGCGTCAGCAGAAGAAAAGTGACGCGGAGCCGGTGCTCTATGACTTTTCACCCAATGCGATAGATATGACTCATTTTCCTTATGCGACATGGAAGAGGATTACCAAAAATATACTGGTTGACGCAAACAGCAAAATGTTTTCGCTGGGAGAACCACAGGGAGACCGTGAGCTTCGCGGTACGATCTGCCGCTATCTCCATGCGGCAAGAGGTGTGAATTGTCAGCCGGAGCAGATTATTATTGGAGCAGGGAATGATTTCCTGCTTCTTTTGCTTGAAAAAATCCTGGGAAGACATGTACCGATCGCCATGGAGAATCCGACCTATGAGAGGGCTTATAAGATCTTTCGATCCTTTGCCTATCCGGTGTCGCTTGTCGAGATGGATGAGAATGGCATGGATGTTGAAAAACTGCGGCAAACTCCGGCAAGGGTGGCATATGTAATGCCCTCCCATCAGTATCCGACCGGAATTTCCATGCCGATCGGAAGACAGATGGAGCTTTTGCGGTGGGCATCGGAACAGGAGGACCGTTTTCTGATCGAGGATGACTACGACAGTGAATTCCGTTACAAAGGCAAACCCCTGCCCTCCATGCAGGCGTCGGATGCCGGTGGAAGAGTAGTGTATATCGGAACCTTTTCCAAATCGATAGCACCTGCAATCCGAATCAGCTATATGGTGCTTCCGTATACTCTCCTGGAGCGATACCACAGGGAATGCGGATTCTATGCGTCCTCGGTATCCCGGATTGACCAGAAGATTCTGGATCAGTTTATCCGGGAGGGACACTTTGAACGCTATCTGAACAAGATGCGCAAGGAGTACCGGACCAAACACGACCTGCTGCTGGGGCAGCTGCGGGATTTTGAAGGCTGCTTCACCATATCGGGTGAGAATGCAGGACTTCACATCCTGCTTAGGAACCGCAGGGGAAGAACAGAAGAGGAACTGGAGAGAAGGGCGCTGCAGGCAGGAGTCAGAACCTACAGGATGGGAAGCTTCCGCATCGGAACAAAAAAAGAAGACTCCGGAGAGTCTACTATGATTCTGGGGTATGCACAGCTTTCGGAGGAAGAAATCATACAGGGCGTGGAACGACTCCGGAAGGTGTGGGTGGAAACCTTGTAAAAGAACGTTCTATCGGTAAGACAATCTGCGTATCATATCCAGATAGGATACGATTTCCTCATAGAGCAGATCGGGCTGAAAAGAGGCATCCTGAAAATGTGTGTCCATCAGTCCGGAGATCGTGTAATCGATCATGGTGTCCAGTTTATGAAAATCTGCGTCGGCGAGAAAAAGCGAACGGTCGCTCTGATTCTTGAGAAGAGACAGGATGTCGGATATAACGTGACGCAGCTTCCCGGTTGCAAGAAGAGCCTCACTGACATCCTCGTCACGGCAGCTGTCCAGAAATTGCTGCATGTAAGGGTAATTCTTGAGAACCTGGATTTTGGCATACTCGATCTGCTTTCGGATTTCAAAATAATCCGTGGCAGACGTGGAGACAGAACCAGTCAGTTCGAGCTTCATGAAGCGAACACTGTAGTCATAGATAAAGGTATACAGACCGATCTTACTGCCGAAATAGTGAAACAAAAGACCCTTGCTGATACCGGCCTGTGACACAATATCATCCGTGCTGGCATGCTTATAGCCCTTCTGGGCAAAAACCTTCAGGGCGGCGTTGATCATACGGTCCTGCTTTTCTTTTTTCAGATCAAAAAACTTCTCGTTCATGTAGCCTGCATTCCTATCCTGCGTATTGACTTTGTGAGTCGGTTTTAAATATAGCATAAAAACAGGGGCTATTCAAGAAGTTTGCATTTTTTGCTTTCTTTTTTGGCAAAATAGTATTAAGATAGGCTTATATTGAGTATCGAAAGGAGAAACCTCAATGGCAAAAAAAATCGGAAAGTTCTTACTGACAACGGCAGCCATCGGAGCAGTGGCAGCAGGCGTCTACTATTATTTACAGGGAAAAGGCAGCTTCGTTGATGATGATTTCGACGATGATGATGATTTTGACAATTTTGATGAAGATCTGGATGAGGAGGATACCTCCAAAAAGACAGATGCAGATCGCAACTATGTAGACCTTGGTCTTGAGAAGAGCAAGGCAGAGGAGAAGAAAGAGGACTTCAAGGAAGGGCTTGAGGCAGCGAAGGCTGAGGCAGAAGAGAAGGTCGTCGGCGCGGTAAAAGAAACAGCAGAGAAGGCGCAGACAAAGGTAGAAGAGTTCTTTGACGATGAGGACGAGACAAAATAAAAGGTTGGTCGTAAGACCAACCTTTTTCATGTAATAGAAAATTGTCTTATTTGTTCATCTGATACGGCGGGTCAGCCGGATAGCCGCCTTTTAACTTCTGCATACCGCGCTGAATCGCGTCTTTGGAGTTCTTCCAGTCAGCATCCTTGTTGCGGTAATCAAATTTTTCCACAAGCCATGCAACATCCTCAGACAGTCTGTTCATGTTTTCCTCCATCAGAGGGAACATCGTGTCATAGAAATCCTTCTTCTCCGAATCGGACAATCTTGTGTCAGCCGCTTCGCACAGATCACCAAAGTGGGGGAGACAGAAGCCCTTGCTGGATTTTATTTTGTCGCGGAATTCCGCGTCTTTTTTGTACATTACAAAAAAGGTGTCCAGATAGCGCTCATATGTCTCGGCATAACGTTTGCAGATATAGCAGGATTCCTCTTTTTCGGCAGCCCAGATGCCGATCGGATTGGAACCGGAGGATTGCTTGCGCAGCTTGTCCTTCAGGGAAGTCTTACCCGGACGGAAGTTCGAAAACTGGCTGTGCATTTCCTTTATGATCTGCATATAGTGGGTTTTCAGGATCCAGGCGTTGCCAAGCGTATTTCCGTAGTCAAACATTTTCTTGAAATGGGTGCGGCAGAAGCCGGCCTGATCGGTCTGCTCGCGGATGTCGCTCTCCATATAGGAAGAACCGGAACCGAGCACGAAATCCAGAAGGTCCTGCTCTACATTTCGTTCAATAAAACAGAAGGGACATTCCTCGTTGGCGGCGATAGCGTCGTTCAGAGGAATGGTGTACAGCTTTTCTTTCATTGAAAATTCCTCGTTTATCAGTATAGATTTATGCTACAATCATAACATATAGGAAACTTGCGAACAACAGAAAGGACAAAATAAAATGATTCCGATTCCCAATACAGATCCCCAGAATATTCTAAAGGAGGTAGACTGCTTTGCCCTCGATATGGACGGCACGATCTATCTCGGAGAACAGTGGATTGACGGCGCGAAGGATTTCCTGCATGCCATTGAGGCTTCCGGCCGCAGCTATGTCTTTGTGACCAACAATTCCTCCAAGAATCCCGCAGTCTATGTGGAGAAGCTGGAGAGGATGGGACTGTCCGTGACAGAAGATAAGATCGTGACCTCCGGGCAGGCAACCATCTGGTATCTCAAACAGCATTTTCCTGGGAAGAAGGTGTTTCTTCTGGGCAATCCGCTCTTACAGGAAGAATTCATGCAGGAAGGAATCCAGCTTGAGGAAGAGCATCCCGATATCGTTGTGACGGCCTTTGACACCTCTCTTGATTATCTGAAGATGTGCCGGGTCTGCGATCACGTGCGCGCCGGGCTGCCCTATCTGGCCACCCACCCCGACTATAACTGCCCGACCGAGACTGGCTTTATTCCAGATGCAGGCGCGATCCATGCCTTTATCAACGCATCGGCCTTCCGTTATCCGGATCGTATCATCGGCAAACCCAATGAGGATATCATTGCATATCTGAGCTCGCGTGTGCAGACACAGCGAAACCGGATCGCCATGGTGGGAGACAGATTGTACACAGATATTGCAGCCGGAAGAAATAACGGACTGCAGAGCATACTGGTTCTGAGCGGTGAAGCACAGATGAGTGATGTGAAAGATTCTGAGGTACAGCCTCATCTCATCTTCAATTCCGTGAAGGAGATTATTCCGTTTTTACAACTTTAATGCTCCCGAATTGCTCCGCAGCAAGCAGCTCGCGCAATTCTGCAAACATTCGGAATACGCTGATTTGCTGAGCAAATCGCTGCTTCCTCATGTTTGTGGGGCCTCAAGGTCATAAGCCTTATCATGCAGGCATGAACAGCTTTATGACTTTGAGGCCCTGGCAGCATTATACATAGTGCACAAATCAGACGGCGGTTTTCTATGGAAAAGAGCAAAAATGTAAAAAGCATCTTGCGAAATCAGGAAACCGGTGTTATGCTTATCTCAACTTAACGGAAACGTTACCGATAACGATACCGACATCGGTACCGAAACCGATACCAATGAGGTGGATGAGGAACGATTCTGAAGAGGGAACAAGTTATCAACAACATTTATTTTGGAAAGGGAGAGAAAAAATGAAAAAGAAACTTGTAAGTTCTTTACTGTGTGCAGCAATGATTTCTTCTATGTTAGTTGGCTGTGGTTCTTCTGATAATGCACCGGCAGCAACCGATGCGGCAGCAGAGACAGAAACAACCGAGACAGAAGCAACCGAGACAGAAGCAACAGACGCTGCTGACACAACAGCAGAAAGCACAGATACGGCATCTGCAGAGGGTGGTTCCGTATACTACCTGAACTTCAAACCGGAAGTAGACGATGCATGGCAGAAGATTGCAGCAGATTACACAGCATCTACCGGAGTAGAAGTAAAGGTTGTAACAGCTGCAAGCGGAACATACGAAGAAGTACTGAAATCTGAGATCGCAGGAAGCGATGCACCGACACTGTTCCAGATCAACGGACCGATTGGTTACAATTCCTGGAAGGATTACTGCATGGATCTGTCTGATACAGAGCTGTTTAAGGATCTTTCCGATCAGAGCCTTGCTGTATATGGCGAGGATGGAAAGCCTTACGGTGTTCCTTACACAGTAGAGTCCTATGGTATCATTTACAATGATGCAATTATGCAGGCATACTTCGCAATGGATGGTGCAGTTGCAACCAGCATTGACGACATCAATAACTTCGATACTTTAAAAGCAGTTGTAGAAGACATGCAGGCTAAGAAAGATGACCTTGGTATTGAAGGCGTATTTGCTTCCACCTCCTTACTTCCCGGTGAAGACTGGAGATGGCAGACACACCTGGCAAACATTCCGGTATACTATGAGTTAAAAGACAAAGGTGTTTCTGATACAGATGCACTGGAGTTTACCTACAGCGACAACTACAAGAACATCTTTGATCTTTACATCAACAACTCCACATGTGCACCTACTTTGTTAGGTAGCAAGGCAGTTACAGACTCCATGGCTGAGTTTGCACTTGGTGAGTGTGCAATGGTTCAGAACGGTAACTGGGCATGGGGCCAGATCTCTGAAGTAGATGGCAACACAGTTAAGGAAGAGGATGTTAAGTTCATGCCTATCTACACAGGTGTGAAGGGTGAAGAGAATCAGGGATTATGTACCGGTACAGAAAACTTCTGGTGCATCAACAGCCAGGCTGATCCTGCTGATATCCAGGCTACAGAAGATTTCGTAGCATGGCTGATCACCTCTGATGAAGGTAAGGACATCATGGTTAACACACTCGGAAATGCCGCTCCGTTCTCTACATTCGGCGATGACGAGAAGCCTACCGATCCGCTTGCAAAAGAAATGTATCGTTACATGGAAAATGGCAAGACATCTGTAAGCTGGAACTTCACAATCTTCCCGAGCCAGGATTTCAAGGATGACTTTGGTGCAGCTCTTCTTGAGTACTGCAACGGCAACATGACATGGGATGATGTTAAGAACACAGTTGTTACAAGATGGGCAGAGGAGAAAGCAGCAACCAAATAAGGAAACTGAGATCTGCGATTAAGTAAAAACTACACAATGAAATTTTGGGAAGCGCTTCGCGGCTTGGAGCTGCGGGCGCTTCTTGAATGAGAAGAGAAATAGAAATAGTCTGATTATGAAAGGAGTCCGGCAAGCATATGGAAAAGACATTAAAAAAATACTTTCTTGTATTTACTTTACCAACACTCATTGCGTTTGCCTTTGCTTTTATTATTCCATTTATTCAGGGCATTTACCTGTCCTTCTGTGAGTTCTCAACGGTAAAGAACGCTAAATTTGTCGGCCTGGAGAATTACAAATTAGCGTTTTCAAGTGGACAGGGATTTTTAAGCGCGATGGGATTCACAGCACTGTTTACAGTAGTGAGTGTCCTGTCGATCAACATTTTAGCTTTCTGTATAGCACTTCTGCTGACCAGAAAGATCAAAGGAACTAATATTTTCCGTACTGTATTTTTTATGCCAAACCTGATTGGTGGTATCGTACTCGGTTATACATGGCAGCAGATGATCAATGCGGTTCTGTACCGCTATGAGACAACGATCGTGGCAAGTGCCAAGTATGGTTTCTGGGGTTTGGTAATCCTGATGAACTGGCAAATGATTGGTTACATGATGATTATCTATATAGCAGGTCTTCAGAATGTACCCACTGATCTGATAGAAGCCGCCGAGATTGACGGCGCAACCTCATGGCAGACACTGATCAAGGTGAAACTGCCTATGGTAATGAGTTCTGTTACTATCTGCGTATTTTTGACACTGTCGAACAGCTTTAAGCTCTTCGACCAGAACAAGGCACTGACAAACGGTGCTCCGATGAACAAGACCCAGATGCTTGCATTGAACATTTATGATACCTTCTACGGCAAGACCGGATACGAGGGCGTAGGACAGGCGAAGGCAGTGATCTTCTTCATTCTGGTAGCGGTTATCGCACTTTGTCAGCTTGCATTTACAAGAAGTAAGGAGGTAGAACAATAATGGCACAAGCGAAATCAACCAAGTTTGCAAACAAAATCTTTTTCGTATTACTGCTTATTTTTACAGTTATTGTATTATACCCGTTATTCTTCATTGTAAATAACTCTTTTAAAGGAAAATTTTTCATCAGTAAAGATCCCTTTGGACTGCCTAACAGCGAGACCTTTTCCGGACTGACCAACTATGTGAACGGACTGGTTAAGACAGGTCTTCTCTCGGCGATCGGATGGTCCTTCTTTATCACGATCATTTCAGTAATTTTGCTGATTGTATTTACCTCGATGACTGCTTACTATATTACAAGAGTAAAATCCAAAGTGACGACCATACTGTACTATATGTTTGCATTTTCCATGATCGTTCCTTTCCAAATGGTAATGTTCACGATGACGAATCTGGCAGATACCTTCCATCTGAAAAACCCGCTCGGTATGTGTGTTTTGTATCTGGGATTTGGAGCAGGTCTTTCGATCTTCATGTTTTCCGGTTTCATCAAATCAGTTCCGATTGAGATCGAAGAGGCAGCTATGATCGATGGATGTACACCGCTGCAGACATTCTTTGGTGTAGTGTTCCCGATCCTGAAGCCTACGGCAATCACGGTAGCGATCCTGAATGCTATGTGGATCTGGAACGACTTCCTTCTTCCTTATCTGGTAATCGGTATCAGCACAAAGTATAAAACCATCCCGGTTGTAGTACAGATGCTGGTAGGTTCCAACGGTAACAAGGATATGGGAGCGTTGATGGCAATGCTGGTTCTGTCGATCATTCCGATCGTCATCTTCTACATGGCATGTCAGAAATACATCATTGAAGGTGTTGTCGCAGGAGCTGTCAAAGGCTAATACAATTATCTTGTCTGATACGGTAAAAAATAGTAAAATAGTAACAAATAGCACTACTAGACAGACTTTTACCGGATCAGGCACAGAGTTTTGAAAGGATTTTAGAGCTATGAGAAGAAGTGGTGTTTTGATGCCGATCTCCAGCATCCCATCCACATATGGAATCGGAACCTTTTCAGCGCAGGCATACGAGTTTGTGGATATGCTGGAAAAGGCGGGACAATCCTACTGGCAGATCCTGCCGCTCGGCCCGACCGGATATGGAGATTCTCCTTATCAGTCGTTTTCTACCTTTGCAGGGAATCCGTACTATATTGATCTGGAAGCGTTGATTGAAAAGGGATGGCTGACAAAGGCAGAGTGTGATCAGTATGACTTTGGCGACAATGATGAATATATAGATTATGAGAAAATCTATCTTTCCCGGTTTAAGGTATTAAGGAAGGCGTTCCAAAACAGTGGAATCGAGAAGGAAGAAGAGTTTATACAGTTTTGTGAGCAGAATGCTTACTGGTTGGATGACTACGCGCTTTATATGGCGGTCAAAAATTCTTTTGACGGCAAAAGCTGGAGCGAGTGGGATGAGGGTATCCGTCTCCGGAAGCCAGAGGCGATGGCAGCGTACCGTGAAAAGTTTTCAGAGGAGATCTGTTTCTACCAGTTTCAACAGTATCTGTTTGCAAAGCAGTGGATGGATCTGAAAAAGTATGCAAACGATAAAAAGATTGAGATCATCGGAGACATTCCGATATATGTAGCATTTGACAGTGCAGATACGTGGGCAAATCCGGAGCTTTTCCAGCTGGATGAGGACTTGATACCGATTGCGGTGGCAGGATGCCCGCCGGATGCTTTCTCTGCAACAGGACAGCTTTGGGGGAACCCGCTGTACCGGTGGGAGTATCACAAGGAAACGGAATATGCGTGGTGGATGAGACGGATCGCGTATTGCTATGCTCTTTATGATGTCGTCAGAATTGATCATTTCCGTGGATTTGATGAGTACTATTCCATTCCTTACGGAGATCCGACCGCAGAGTTCGGACATTGGGAAAAGGGACCCGGATATGATATTTTCAAGACTATGAAGGCAAAGCTTGGAAATAGGGCAGTGATCGCGGAGGATCTCGGATTCCTGACTGATACGGTTATCAAGCTGGTCAAAAAGACAGGCTACCCGGGAATGAAGATTTTGCAGTTTGCGTTTGACTCAAGAGAAGAGAGTGACTATCTGCCGCATAATTACACGGCAAATAGTATCGTTTATACGGGAACGCATGACAATGATACGACGGTTGGCTGGTTTGAGAAACTGAACCGTAAGGATAAGGCTTTTGCCAAGAAATATTTGAATATCCGATCAAATAAGGATGCACAGTGGGCATTTATCCGTGCAGCACTTGCCAGCGTATCGGATACCTGCATCATTCCGATACAGGATTATCTGGGGCTTGGCACAGAGGCGAGGATCAATATGCCGTCCACACTCGGTACGAACTGGAAGTGGAGAATGCTTCCCGGACAGTTTACCGGAGAACTTGCGGCAAAAATGTCTGATATGACAAAATTATACGGCAGAGCAAGAAGATAGGAAGACAAATGGCTGAAATAACGATCAGGGATATAGCAAAAAAATGTGGGGTGGGAGTCAGTACCGTCTCGAGAGCCATCAATAATCACCCGGACATCAATCCGGAAACTAAAAAGATGATTATGGATGTGATCGCGGAAACCGGCTTCATCCCAAATAACAGTGCAAGAAACCTGAAGAGGACGGATGCAAAATGTATCGCCGTTCTCGTCAAGGGTATTACCAATCCCTTTTTCAGCAATATGATCCGTATTATTGAGGAAGAAACGCAGCGGAGCCGTTATGCACTGGTGCTGCGGCATGTAGAACCACATGAGGATGAGGTCGATGTTGCCCTGGAATTGGAGAAGGAGAAAAGACTCCGGGGCATCGTCTTTCTGGGCGGTCGCTTTGCCCATTCACGGGAGAAGATCAGCAAGCTGAATGTACCGTTTATTTTCAGTACCATCAGCGTGTCCGTGTCAGGAAGTCTGGGAAAACTCGATTTCTCCAGCATTGCGGTGGATGATATGATGGAAAGCCGGAAGATGACGGAGTATCTGTTGGGGCTTGGACACAGAGAAATCGCTATTATTGCGGAGCGCCCCGAAGAACCGATTGGACGGCTGCGTGTAGATGGATACAGGCAGGCATTTGCGGAGCGGAATCTCGAGGTGCCGGAAGAACTGATCTGCTATGTGCAGGATAATATAGAATATTACTCTATGGAAAACGGATATATTACCACGAAGAAGCTTCTGGAGTCGGGAAGAAAGATTACGGCGATCTTTGCGACAGCGGATTCGCTGGCGATCGGAGCGTGCAGAGCCGTTCTGGAGGCAGGAAAAAGGATTCCGGAGGATATTTCGGTGGCCGGTTTTGATGGAATTGAGATGGGAGAATACTATAACCCGAAGCTTACGACCATGAAACAGCCGGTTGAGAAGATGGCAAAGGACAGTATCAGGCTGCTTTTGGATGTCATCGCAAAGAGACAGGAGCCGCAGCATCGGATCTTCCCTGCGGAGCTCACGGTCAGAGAGTCCACAGGGCCTTGTCCGGACTGATGACATTTATTTTTTACGACTTAAATTGGAATTGTGATAGGCAGGATCGTTTGTTACATCTTGATCAAACCAGTCAAGAGGTGCGAACGTTTCTGCCGTTTCTTTATCCGGGAATTCTACCTCTGCAATGATGAGGGGAGCAAAGGGCTTATCAAAAATGTCAAGTTCGACGCAAAGGGAACTGTCCCTGATCGGAATGACATAGCGTTTTTTGGAGATAATGTTTCCGTCTGCTTTTTCGCGGAGATGATAGTAGGAGACCTCGTTCAGAGGCAGGTTGTACTCTTCGCGCATCAGAAGTCCTTTTCCCTTATAAGTCATATAAAATTCGTCATCCTGACGGCGGACCCTTATAACAGGGTCTGTGTTCAGATAGGCCTGCTCAATGAGATGGCAGGGATATGAGTCCAGATTTTCAGGCAGCTTCCTGACAGTAAATTTGCGTTCGATTTCCATGGGTGAGACCTTTCTGGTTTATTTTTTGGATCGCGTAACAGAGTGATCACAATATCTCTTTCACACATTTATTTTATATAGTACACTATACATAAAATATACCTTTTAATAAGGATATGCAATGGTTAAGGAGGAAAAGAAGATGGACAGACTGGCAATCTTTTTTGGAACAGGATATGAAGAGATCGAGGCACTGACGGTAGTGGATATACTGCGCAGAGCCGGTGTGGAGATCAAGATGGTATCGATTACGGGGCAGAGACAGGTTACCGGCTCACATGGGATCTGTGTGGAGATGGATCAGCTGCTGGAGGAGACTGACTTCTCGCAGCTTACGGGAATCGTATTACCGGGAGGAATGCCGGGTACAAAGAATCTGGAGGCCTGCGAGGCACTGATGGAGCAGGTTGATAATTTTGTGAAAGAACAAAAGCTTGTCGCAGCGATCTGTGCGGCACCGAGCATCCTGGGACACCGCGGACACCTGCAGGGGAAAAATGCCTGCATTTTCCCGGGAATGGAGGAACATCTCAAGGGAGCAAAGGTTGTGATGGATATGCCCGCAGTAGCCGACGGCAGGATTATTACCGGCCGTGGAATGGGCGCAGCGATCCCGTTTGGACTTAAGATCCAGGAGCTTCTTCTGGGAAGAGGCAGTGCGGAAGAGATGGCAGAGCGCATCGTATTTAAGGGCGCATTTTAAAACCAAAACTTTCCATAATAATTTATTTCATTCCGAACATACTAACATCAAGATAAGCGATCAAGTTCACGTTTATTTCGGAGATGCTTCTGAACATATTCAGAAAGACAGACTGGGGTAGGCGCAGAACACAGGCGCTTATCTCAAAATAAAGAAAACTATGAAAAGTATTTCGGAGGTGAAAGAAATGGCAAGTAACAAGACAAATAGAGTAGAGGTTCCTGAAGCTAAGGCAGCAATGGATCGTTTCAAGACTGAGGTTGCATCTGAGTTAGGTGTAAACCTGAAGGAAGGTTACAATGGTGACCTCACATCCAAGGAAGCCGGTTCTATCGGTGGCGAGATGGTTCGTAGAATGATCAAGAAGCAGGAAGAGCAGATGAAATAAGCATCTGTGCTGATTACAACCCGTCTGGAAACAGGCGGGTTGTTTTTTATGGAGCACTATAGTATAGTAGGCATTGGGTTACCGGAAAGGTGTGCCTGCCCGGATACCACAGGTCAGGTGCCTTTGCGCGTCAGACACGGCCTGAATAAAAAGCACGCGCGGAATGGAGAAAAGATTATGAAGAAAAAAGTGGCAGCAGTAGTGCTGAGTGTTCTGCTGGGTGCATCCATGCTGACAGGATGCGGTTCTCAGAACAACAGCGCGCAGAGCGGTGAGACGACTGTGAGCGACGCAGATTCGGCAAACGAAGACGCAGAGCAGGAAGCAGAGGCAACCGTGACAGACGAAGAGGAACAGACAGAGCCTTCCGTGGCAGAAGAGGAAGCCAAGGATGCGGAGAAAGAAGAGACAGGCGGTGTGACTGTCCGGATCGGTTCCCTGAAGGGGCCTACTTCCATGGGACTTGTCTATCTGATGGATCAGGCGAAGAAGGGCGAGACAGACAACAATTATGAGTTTACGATGGCAGCAGCGGCAGACGAGATCCTTCCGTCCATGATCTCAGGAGATCTGGATATCGCGCTGGTTCCTGCCAATGTGGCAAGCGTGCTCTACAACAAGACGCAGGGTGGTGTGTCAGTGATCGACATCAATACACTTGGCGTACTTTATATGCTGTCAGGGGACAATACGGTCACCTCTATGGCAGATCTGAAAGGAAGAACGGTGTATCTGACTGGAAAAGGAACGACACCGGATTACATTATGCAGTATCTGCTGCAGCAGAATGGACTGAGCACAGAGGATGTGCAGCTTGAGTATAAATCGGAGGCAACGGAGGTTGCAGCCGTTCTGGTGGAGGAGCAGGACGCGATCGGCGTTCTCCCGCAGCCTTTTGTGACGGCGGCATGCGCACAGAATGAGAACCTTGCAGTGGTAATGGATCTGACCAAGGAGTGGGATGCCGTGCAGGGAGAAGGCGGCAGCAGACTGGTAACTGGCGTTACGATCGTCCGGAATGCTTTCCTGGACGAGTATCCGGATGCAGTGGAGGCTTTCAAGAAGGATCACAAGGAGAGTGCAGATTACGCAAATGAAAACGTGGAGGCGGCAGCAGAGCTTGTCGCAGCCGAGGGGATCATCGAGAAGGCACCGGTTGCAGCGAAGGCAATGCCAAAGTGCAACATTACGTATATAGACGGGGAAGAGATGAAAACGGCACTTTCCGGTTATCTGGCAGTGTTGTTTGAACAGGACCCGACCTCTGTTGGCGGTGCACTTCCGGGAGATGATTTCTATAAGTGACACACAGCGCGCCTGCGTTCCGATTTCAGATAGCAGGCATGGGAGATAACCATGCGCAGATCAATTCGAAAAATAAGTATTGTACTCGGCTGGCTGCTCTTGTGGCAGCTTGCCGCAGTATGCACGGATAATCACATTCTTCTGGTGGGTCCCCTGCAGGTGCTGGGGGCACTTGGGGAGAATATCAGACAGCCGGATTTCTGGAGGATCGTCGGATGCTCTTTTGCGAGGATCGGGTCAGGATTCGGCTGTGCCCTTGCCGCCGGGCTTGTGCTCGGGGCATGCAGCTACAGGTACCGGCTTGTGGAGGAAATCCTGGCACCATTGATGGAGACGCTCAAGTCGATACCGGTGGCTTCTTTTGTTGTTCTTTTACTGATCTGGTTCGGCTCCTCGAAGCTGTCCTTTTTTATCAGCTTTCTGATCGTTTTTCCCAATGTCTATGTCAATACGGTGGAGGGACTTCGGAGTACCGATCCTAAACTGCTGGAGATGGCGGCGGTCTTTCAAATGCCCGCATGGAACCGGCTGTGGTACCTGTACCGTCCGGCGCTGCTGCCGTATCTGATGGGATGTCTGAAAATCTCGCTGGGTATGAGCTGGAAATCCGGCGTGGCAGCTGAGGTGATCGGACTGCCGGACTATTCACTTGGAGAGCGGCTTTACATGTCGAAGATCTATCTGGATACCGCGGGGCTTTTTGCGTGGACGCTGACCGTGATCCTGCTCAGTTTTCTGTTTGAAAAGGCAGTGTTGAGAATCCTGAAGTTCTGTGGGGAATGGATGCCGGGACGGGGCGTTTCCGGAAAAAGGCGGCAGTCATGGGTGCCAAAGGAAAATTGCTGTGGTGAGATACGCATACGGCAGCTTTCCAAAAGTTATGGAGAACAGAGTGTGCTGGAAAATAAAAATTTCACCCTGTCTGCAGAGGGAAGGTATGTTCTGATGGCACCCTCCGGGGCAGGCAAGACAACTCTTTTCCGTATCCTGGCAGGTCTTGACCGGGCAGATGGCGGAACGGTAGAGGGAACCATCAGCAACGCGGTAGGGATGGTTTTTCAGGAGGACAGGCTCTGTGAGGATTTTGATACAATCACAAATGTTATGTTAACTATGAGAAAGAGATGCAGACAGGAGATGCAACAGTATGTGGAGGAACAGGCACAGCGGATTCTTCCGGAAGAATGTCTGCACAAGCCGGTCCGGGAACTCAGCGGGGGAATGAGAAGACGTGTATGTCTCTTGCGGGCAGTGCTGGGGGATGCGCAGCTTCTGCTGTTAGATGAGCCGTTTAACGGACTGGATGAGGACACCAGGGAACGGGTGGCATCGTTTTTGTTGGAACAGCAGCGTGGACGGACCATTCTGGTGACCTCCCACCAGAGAGAGGACGCAGAGTTGTTAAAGGCTGAAATTCTGTAAAGAACTGTGTCCGGAAAGGAATAGGCGATGGAAGAAGAAAAGCAGACCAGAGTTGCACTTGTGGGAATCCTCGTTGAGAATAAGGAACAGACCGCAAATTTGAATCAGATCCTGCACGAATATGCAAAGTATATCATTGGAAGGATGGGAGTTCCCTACGCCAAAAAGGATGTCAATATTATCAGTGTGGCAGTCGATGCGCCGGAGGGGAAGATCAGTGCCCTGTCGGGTAAGCTTGGAATGCTCGAAGGAGTCAGTACCAAGGTCATATACGCCCAAAAGTAGTATAAAAAACCGGGTTGTATGGGAAAAAGCACATTATTCACAGGAAAATAGCACCAATTGTCGAAGATGTATGGTATGGTATAGTATATATAAGGGAATCGTTTTAGTTAACATGAGAGAGGATGAAAAGAATAATGGGAAACCAAACAGAACAGGCACTGGTGTATACGAACGACAAATGCGTTGGATGCAACAAGTGTATTTCCGTATGCCCTGTCCTTAACGCAAATCGGGCAGTGGAGGAAAACGGACAGAACAAGATTGTAGTGGATGGAAGTCAGTGTATCTCCTGCGGCGCGTGTTTAGATGCGTGTGCACATGGAGCGAGAAGCTACCGGGACGACACGGAACGGTTTTTTGCAGACCTTGCAAAGGGAGAGAGAATCTCACTGCTGCTTGCACCTGCATTCCTTGCAAATTATCCGAGAGAGTACGGAAGCGTGCTCGGCGGTCTGAAGAAGCTGGGGGTCAACCGGATCATCAGTATCAGCTTAGGAGCAGACATTACAACGTGGGGATACATTAAGTACATAACAGAGCATAATTTTACAGGAGGTATTTCACAGCCCTGTCCTGCGATCGTGGGGTATGTGGAGAAATACCTGCCGGAGCTGATCCCGACTCTTATGCCGATCCATTCGCCTATGATGTGCGGTGCCATTTATACAAAGAAATATATGAAGGTGACAGATAGGCTTGCTTTTATCAGTCCCTGTATTGCCAAGAAGAATGAAATTGAAGACCCGAACTGTGGTGGATTCATTTCCTATAATGTAACGTTTGACCACCTGATGCAGTATGTGAAAGAACATCATATATCCGGTCCGGCGGTTTCCGATGAGATTGAATACGGACTGGGCTCCATCTATCCAATGCCGGGTGGACTCAAGGAGAATGTTTACTGGTTCTGCGGAGAAGAAGTCTTCATCCGTCAGATTGAGGGTGAGAAGCATGCCTATGAGTTTCTGGAGGATTACAAGGAGAGAGTGCTGGGAGGCAAGGAACTTCCTTTCATGGTCGATGCCCTGAACTGTGCGAAGGGATGTCTGTACGGCACTGCAACAGAGCCTGAAAAAACCCAAAATGATGATATTCTCTATGAGATCCAGAAGATCAAGGAGAACAGTAAGAAAAATGATAAAGGACATGCTTTCAGCAGGAAGCTGACGCCCAGGCAGAGACTGGCGAAGCTGAATAAGCAGTTTGCCGGTCTGGATATCAATGATTTTGTCAGACATTATACAGACAAATCGAGAGGATGCGAGATCAGAAGACCCGATACCAGAGAGCTTGACGCAATCTTTGAAACAATGGAGAAGAAGACGAATGTCTCCCGCAATATCAACTGTTCTGCCTGCGGTTACACAACCTGTAAGGATATGGCAGCGGCTATTTTCAATGGCTGCAACAAGAAAGACAACTGTATCCAGTATGTGAAGGGAGAGGTTGAAAAGGATAATCTTCTGAATCAGCAGATGGCCAGAGAGATGGAAGAAAAGAACGGGCAGATTCAGGCAAAGAATGAGCAAATCGCCCAGGTTGTTGCCGATGTGGCGGAGGACTTTGAAACATTGGATAGCTCCATCAGCGAGATGTCGATCGGAAATAACAACAATGCACAGGAGAGCACCGGAATCTCTTCGGCGATGAGTGAGGTCATCACTTTCTGTGATGCTCTGCAGGAAGCCCTTGGAAGTATTGGAGATCTTCTGACCAAGCTGGAGGAGAACAACGGTGAGATCACGGAGGTTGCAGAGGAGACGAACCTGCTTGCTTTAAATGCCAGCATTGAGTCGGCAAGAGCGGGAGAAGCGGGAAGAGGCTTTGCCATCATTGCGGAAAACATCAAGAAGCTGGCGGATTCCTCCAAGGAGACAGCTGCGGACAGTGATTCCAACAAGGAACAGATCGGGCAGGCTATCGCAACGCTCAGCGCGGATGCCGAAAAGCTGATCTCTGTTATAGATGAAGTCAATGTCAGGGTAACCAATCTGGCAGCTTCCACAGAAGAAATTGCAGCTTCTGCAGATATGGTCAGCAGCATCTCGGCAGACCTGAAAGAAAAGTTGAACAGCTTGAATTCTTAATACAGAGCCCTGGAAACAGGATACATACAAGAAACCGGATTGAGGAATCCGGTTTCTTGATTCATTTTGGAAGAATATTTCATAAGATTTTCATAAAATATTTAGTTTCCCGAAAGAATAAATTCTAGTATTTTTCCAAGGATTGTGCTATAATCTTAAAATGACTGTGACCAGGATGTGTTTTGTGCACACTTGTGTATCATAGAGGCAATTGAAGGAGGAACCCATAGAATGAGTTTACAGGTAGAAAAATTAGAGAAGAACATGGCAAAGCTTACCATTGAGGCTTCCGCAGAGGATCTGGAGAAAGCAATTGAGAAGGCTTACCAGAAACAGAAAAAGCAGATCAGCATCCCTGGTTTCCGTAAAGGAAAAGTTCCGCGTCAGATGGTAGAGAAAATGTACGGCAAGGCAGTATTTTATGAAGATGCAGCCAATGAACTGATTCCGGACGCTTATGAGAAAGCACTGGAGGAGTGCGAGGAGGATATCGTTTCCTCTCCGAAGATTGAAGTGACACAGATCGAGGCAGGAAAGCCTTTCGTATTCACTGCTACTGTAGCATTGAAGCCGGAAGTAAAGCTTGGCAAATACAAGGGTGTTAAGGTTGACAAGATCGATGTTGAGGTTACAGATGCCGACGTCGATGCAGAGATCAATAAGGAACGTGAGAAAAACGCAAGAAATATCACGGTTGAAGATCGTCCGGTTAAGGATGGCGACATCACAACACTTGACTTTGAAGGATTTGTAGATGGCGTTGCATTTGAGGGCGGCAAGGGTGAAAATTACCCGCTGACAATCGGTTCCGGTGCATTTATCCCCGGCTTTGAAGAACAGCTTGTAGGCGCTGAGATCGGCAAGGAAGTAGAAGTTAAGGTTGCTTTCCCGGAGGATTATCAGGCAGAGAACCTCAAGGGCAAAGATGCCGTATTCAAATGTACCGTAAAAGAGATCAAGGAGAAGCAGCTTCCGGAGCTCGATGATGAGTTCGCAGGAGAGGTTTCCGAGTTTGATACTCTTGCAGAATACAAGGAAGATGTAAAGACAACTCTGACCCTGAAGAAGGAAAGAGACGCTAAGAATGCGAAAGAGAATGCCGCAGTGGATGCAGCAGTTGCAGCTTCTGAGATGGAGATCCCGGAGGCAATGTTAGAGACACAGCAGAAGCAGATGCTGGACGAGTTTGCACAGAGAATTTCAATGCAGGGACTTTCCATGCAGCAGTACTTCCAGTTCACAGGCTCCAACTACCAGCAGATGTTCGAGCAGGTAAAACCGCAGGCTGAAGAGCGTATCAAGGCAAGACTGGTTCTGGAGGCAATTGCCAAGGCAGAGAATCTTGAGGCAACTGAGGAAGAGTACGAGAAAGAGCTTCAGAACATGGCTGAGATTTACCAGATGGAAGTTGACAAGGTAAGAGAACTGATGGGCGAGAAAGAGAAGAAGAACATCATGCAGGATCTTGCAGTCAAGAAAGCAGCAGAGTTCGTAGCTGACAATGCAAAGGAAACAAAGCCTAAGAAAGAAAAGGCAGAGAAAGCTGAAAAAGCAGCAGAATAAATTAATGGAGGAAGTAATATGCCGTTAATACCTTATGTCATTGAGCAGACGTCCAAGGGCGAACGCTCCTATGATATTTATTCAAGATTATTAAAAGAGAGAATCATCTTTCTGGGAGAGGAAGTGACTGAGGCATCCGCAAGCGTGATCGTAGCGGAAATGCTCTTTCTGGAATCCGAAGATCCTGAGAAGGATATTCACCTGTATATCAACAGCCCCGGTGGATCTGTGACAGCCGGAATGGCAATCTATGATACCATGCAGTTTGTAAAGTGTGATGTGTCGACTGTCTGCATCGGTATGGCAGCCAGCATGGGCGCATTTCTGCTTGCCGGTGGTGCAAAGGGCAAGAGATATGCACTCCCAAATGCAGAGATTATGATCCATCAGCCACTTGGCGGAGCACAGGGACAGGCTACTGAGATTGAGATTGCAGCAAAGCACATCCTGCAGACTAAGGAAAAGCTGAACAAGATTCTGGCGGCAAACACAGGACAGGACTATGAGGTAGTTGCGGCCGACACGGAGCGTGATAACTGGAAATCTGCCGAGGAAGCAGCAGCTTACGGCCTGATTGACCGTGTAATCGCGGACCATGACAATGCAGCCAAATAAAAAGAAGGGTATGGATTGTAAGGAATGGCAGGTAAAAATTCTGACGACAAAGTGAGATGCTCTTTTTGCAACAAGACACAGGATCAGGTTCGAAAGCTGATTGCAGGACCGAACGGTGTATATATTTGCGATGAGTGTGTTGATATTTGTGCAGATATCATTGAAGAAGAGTATGAGGAAGAACCGGAAGCAGAGGAGATGGAGATCAACCTGCTTAAGCCGGTAGAGATCAAAAAGTTCCTTGATGATTATGTGATCGGGCAGGAAGAGGCTAAGAAGGTTCTTGCAGTTTCGGTCTATAATCATTATAAAAGAGTCACTGCACCACAGGAAGATGACGGGGTGGAGCTCCAGAAGAGTAATATTATCATGGTAGGGCCTACCGGTTCCGGTAAGACTTATCTGGCGCAGACGCTGGCGAAGATTATCAATGTACCGTTTGCGATTGCAGATGCGACGACATTGACGGAGGCCGGTTACGTCGGAGAGGATGTGGAAAACATTCTGCTCAAGCTGATCCAGGCTGCTGATTACGACATTGAACGTGCACAGTACGGTATTATCTATATTGATGAGATCGATAAGATCACAAAGAAGAGTGAAAATGTTTCCATTACAAGAGATGTATCCGGTGAGGGAGTACAGCAGGCTCTTTTGAAGATTATCGAAGGAACGGTTGCCAGTGTACCGCCGCAGGGTGGCAGAAAGCATCCACATCAGGAACTGATCCAGATTGATACCTCCAATATCCTGTTTATCTGTGGAGGAGCCTTTGACGGTCTGGATAAGATTGTGGAAGAGAGACTGGATCGTAACTCCATCGGATTCAATGCAGAGATTACAGAGAAGAGCGATAAGGACTTAGGAGCTATTTTGAAGGAAGTATCTCCACAGGATCTTATGAAGTTTGGTTTGATCCCGGAATTTATCGGGCGTGTACCGATTACGGTGACGCTGGACGGTCTGGATAAGAAGGCTCTTGTCCGTATTCTGAAGGAACCGAAGAATGCGATCATTAAACAGTACAAGAAGCTGTTTGAGTTTGACGAAGTAAACCTTGAAGTGGAAGAAGATGCCGTAGAGGAGATTGCAAGGCTTGCCTATGAACGCAAGACCGGAGCGAGAGGTCTGCGGTCTATCATGGAAAAGGTTATGATGGATATTATGTATGAGATCCCTTCGGACGATAATATTGCAGCTTGTATTTTGACAAAAGAAGCGGTGGATGGAACAGAGAAGCCGCGCGTGACGTACAGAGATAGCAATCTCCGTGCGCGAAACGCATAGAGATCATAAAAGAGAAAACGTCGCCGTGTTTATCTGGCGGCGTTTTTGCAACAACGATATTTATTATTACAGTTAATCAATAGGATATAGACAGATGGAAAGAGACGATAAGAACGAACTACAGCTTCCCACCGTGGCACTGAGGGGAATGACGATTCTGCCGGGAATGGTGATCCACTTTGACCTGAGCAGGAAGAAATCCATTGAGGCAGTAGAAGAGGCCATGATGGCCGACCAGAAAGTATTGGTAGTGACACAGCAGAATCCAGATGTGGAAGAACCGAATTTTGATGCTGTGTATACGGTTGGTACTGTTGCATTGATCAAGCAGGTCAATAAACTCCCGAACCATATTGTCAGGGTTCTTGTGGAAGGTGTTGCCAGAGCAGCCTTAAACAGCTTTGTTAAGACCGAACCCTTCCTTGTGACATCTCTGTCATGTGTGGGAGATGATATGGAAGGGATTGATACAGATACAGAAGAAGCAATGACCAGAGCAGTCAAAGAAGTGGTTGCACAGTATAACGCATGTTATCCAAAAATTGGAAAGGCAGTGAGCGACCAGATAGAAGATACGATGCCGATCGGGGAACTTCTGGACTGCATCACCATTAACATTCCGCTTGATTTCCGGAAAAAGCAGAAGGTGTTGGATGCGGTGTGTGTCAGAGACCGTTTCGAGGTGCTGACAGGGATTCTTGCACAGGAGGTGCAGGTTACCCAGATCAAAAACGATCTGGCACAGAAGATCCGGGAACGGATTGACCAGAACCAGAAAAATTATATTTTGAGAGAACAACTCCAGTTTATCCGTGAGGAACTGGGAGATAATAATACAGAGTCAGATGTGGATACCTTTCTGGAGAATGTGTCAAAGCTGAAGGCCGGAAAAGAGGTAAAGGAACGCATCTGCAAGGAAATTGACCGCTATAAGAACATGGCGGGAAGCAGTTCGGAAAGTGCGGTGGAGAGGGCTTACATAGAGACACTTCTGGAGTTACCGTGGGATAAGACATCCAAAGACAGTGCGGATCTGGAACAGGCAGAAGAGATCCTGAATGCCGATCACTACGGATTGCAGAAGGTGAAGGAACGTGTGCTGGAGTATCTGGCAGTACGGGTACTGAGCGGCAAGGGACAGAGTCCGATCATCTGTCTGGTAGGACCGCCGGGAACCGGTAAGACTTCTATCGCAAAGAGCGTGGCGACGGCACTGCACAAGAAATATGTGAGAATCTGTCTTGGCGGTGTGCGGGATGAGGCAGAGATACGGGGACACAGAAAGACGTATGTGGGAGCTATGCCGGGAAGGATCACAAATGCGCTCAGACAGGCAGGTGTGAAGAATCCGCTGATCCTTCTGGATGAAATTGACAAGCTGGCATCCGATTATAAGGGAGATCCCGCGTCGGCACTTCTGGAGGTGCTGGATGGAGAGCAGAACAATGCGTTTCGGGATCATTATGTGGAGATTCCGCTTGATCTGTCGGAGGTACTTTTCATTGCCACGGCGAACAGCACGGAAGGGATTCCAAGGCCGCTGCTTGACCGGATGGAACTGATCGAGGTCAGCAGCTACACCGCAAATGAAAAGTTTCATATTGCAAAAGAACATCTGGTAAAGAAACAGCTTGTCAAAAACGGTATCCGCCAGGAGGAACTTCAGATAGAGGATGACGCATTGAAAGATATCATACGTTATTATACGAGAGAAGCCGGAGTGCGTGGACTGGAGAGACAGATTGGTGCGATCTGCCGGAAGAAGGCCCGGACGATTCTGAAACAGCGTCAGGAGAAGAGAGAAGAGACGGTTGTTGTGACAGCAGAGAACCTGACAGAATATCTGGGCAAACATAAATACAGTGATGACAAGGTGACAGACAAGCCCCAGATCGGAATTGTAAGAGGACTGGCTTGGACAAGTGTGGGCGGAGATACCTTACAGATCGAAGTCAATATGATGCCGGGAGAAGGTGAAGTGGACTTTACCGGACAGATGGGGGATGTTATGAAGGAGTCCGCGCGGATTGCAATGAGTTATGTGCGCTCTGTCAGCGAACAGTACCACATTGACGAAGAACTGTTTGGCAAGAAGGACTTTCATCTTCATATTCCGGAAGGGGCAGTTCCGAAGGATGGACCCTCGGCGGGAATTACAATGGCAACCGCTATTTTATCGGCGGTGACACAGATACCTGTACGTGCGGATCTTGCCATGACCGGTGAGATTACCCTGCGTGGCAGAGTACTTCCGATCGGCGGTCTGAAGGAGAAGCTTCTGGCAGCTAAGATGGCCGGTGTGCGTACCGTTCTGGTACCGAAGGAAAACGAAAAGGATGTTGAGGAAATCGATTCGGAGATCAAGGACGGTCTTGAGATATGCTTTGTGGAAACAATGGATGAGGTAGCGGACAGGGCACTGTTGAAGTGACAATTGTGAAACGAAAATACAGATATAGTGGTTTCGGAATTGTAAAAGAACATAATAAGGAGAACAGGATGGTAATTAAGAATGTAAGTCTGGAGACGGTTTGTGGGATCACCAGCACGCTTCCGGAGAATACACTTCCGGAGATTGCTTTTGCGGGGAAGAGTAATGTTGGTAAGTCATCGCTGATCAACGGTCTGATGAACCGTAAATCGCTGGCAAGAACCAGTTCCCAGCCGGGAAAGACACAGACGATCAACTATTACAATATCAATGATGAATTGTACTTTGTGGATCTGCCGGGCTATGGCTATGCAACAGCAAATGAAAAGGTAAAGGCACAGTGGGGAAAGCTGATCGAGGATTATCTGCATCAGTCCAAAAAGATCCTGGCAGTTTTTCTTCTGATCGATATCCGGCATGCACCGTCGGAGAATGACCGGATTATGTATGACTGGATCTTGCAGAGAGGCTATAAGCCGATCATTATTGCGACAAAACTCGACAAAATCAAACGAAGCCAGATTGCGAAGCAGACAAAGCTGATCTGTGACACGCTGCAGGTGGAGGAAGATACCATGGTGCTGCCGTACTCGGCCCTGAATAAGCAGGGGCGGGAAGAAATCTATGATCTGATTGATACATTGCTGGAGCGTGCCTGACAGAGGCAGGATAGATACAGTAGAAAAGGGGAATGGAATATGAAACAATCTGTTAAAACATACCTGAAAGTGATATTGAACCTGATGACGGCACTGGTGATCCTGCTTTTGTGTATTTTTCTGATACCGCGGTGCATCCTGTTTTTTATGCCTTTTATCGTAGGCTGGCTGATTTCGATGATCGCGGCTCCGGTCGTGAGATTTTTTGAAGAAAAATTCAAGGTAAAGAGAAAGGCCGTCTCGGCGATCGTGATCATTGCCGTTATCGCTGTGGTGGTTCTGGCGGTTTATTTTGTGGGTGCAAAGCTTGTCAAAGAAGGCATCGGCTTTATCAATGAGGTGCCCAAGCTGTGGGAGATTGTCACCGATGAGCTTAATCAGCTTGGCAAGAGTCTGGATGTTATCTACGTGAAGCTGCCGAAGGATGTGCAGGATAAGCTGCAGGTGATTTCCGCAGAGATGGGTACCTATGTGGAAGGGATTGTTGGAAATATCAGTACACCGACCTTTGAAGCAGTTGGAAACGTGGCAAAACAGATACCGGATATCATTATGGGAGTGATCATCTGCCTGTTATCTGCCTATTTTTTCGTGGCAGACAAGGGGTACATGAGCAATCTGATGGAGAAATATGTTCCGGCGAGCATAAGATATAATTTTGAACTGATACGCAGAAGCTTCCGGAATGCCATCGGAGGATATTTCAAGGCACAGCTCAAGATAGAATGCTGGATTTATCTGCTGCTGGTGATCGGTCTGCTGATCCTGAACGTCAAGTATGCGCTGCTGGTAGCTCTCGGCATTGCATTTCTTGATTTTCTGCCGGTGTTTGGAACCGGTACTGTGATGATCCCGTGGGCAGTCATTGCCTTGATGGGAAAAGATTACCGTATGACCTTTGGCCTCTTGATCATCTGGCTGGTGGGACAGCTGGTACGACAGATCATACAGCCCAAAATTGTGGGAGATTCAATCGGGGTAGATGCAATTCCCACCTTGTTTCTGCTCTACATTGGGTATAAAATAAGCGGTGTGATAGGAATGATCTTCGCAGTGCCGATCGGTATTATCTTTGCAAATCTGTATGAAGAAGGTGTCTTTGAGACAACCAGACAGAGTGTGAAGATTCTGGTGGCCGGTTTTAACCGCTTCCGCAAGATCCGCCCGGCAGATCTTGCCATTGTTACAGACTATGAACGGGAAGTGCAGGACGCATACAGACAGGAGATGGCGCAGGGTGACTCGGAAACGGAGTATGAGGAGGCATCACAGCTCAAGATTGAAGAGCCGCCTATCATCAGAAAATTTATGAGTAAAAAAGAGGATTGGGATCGAAATAAAAAAGATGACCGGAAGAAATAACCGGAGAAAGAGGTGCAAAAATGCAGGTAACCGTGTATAATTGCAGACCATTTGACGAGAAAGAGCTGTTTGAAGAGTATGCGAAGGAGCTCGGCATAGACCTTGTTCTGTGCGGGGAAGCCCCGACCCTTTCCAATGTGTCTCTGTGTAAGGGAAGCCGCTGCGTGGACGTGATCACATCCAAGATTGATGAGCCGCTTATTAAGGCTTTTCATGAAAACGGAGTGGAGTACATCACGACCAGAACGATCGGATATGATCACATTGATCTTCAGGCTGCTGCAAAGTACGGGATCAAGGTTGGCAATGCACCGTACGGTCCCCATGGTGTGGCAGATTATGCTGTCATGCTGATCCTGATGTCGATCCGCAAGATGAATGCGATTCTGGAGCGCACGAAAATTCAGGACTATACGCTGGCAGGACTGAACGGCAGAGAATTGAAAGATCTGACGATCGGTGTGATCGGAACAGGACGTATCGGAGCGACTGTCATCAGTAACCTGACAGGGTTTGGCTGCCGGATACTGGCCTATGATCTGTATGAAAAAGAAGAGGTCAGGAAGATGGCACAGTATGTTCCGCTTGAGCAGCTTATGAAGGAATCGGATGTCATCACGCTGCATACGCCGCTGACACAGGAGAACTATCACCTGATCAATGAAAAGACCATGGAACTGATGAAGGATGGAGTGGTTATCGTCAACACAGCCAGAGGAGCCCTGATCGATTCCGATGCGTTTATCGAGGCGATCGAGAATGGAAAAATCGGTGCAGCAGGACTTGATGTGGTAGAAAATGAGTTTGGACTATACTATTATGACCACAAGTCGGATATATTAAAGAATAAGGAACTTGCGCTGCTTAGAAGCTTCCCGAATGTAACCGTATCTCATCATATGGCTTTTTATACCAATAACTATGTGGAGACGGTGGTAAAGGATTCCCTGAAAAGCTGTAAATGTTTTATGACAGGAGAAAAGAATCCTTGGGAGGTTGCGCGCTGACAAGATTTTGAACAGGAGTATCGGATATTGAAAAAGAATGGGATGAAAATCTTTTTTATTATATATATCATATTTGTAATTAAGGTTTTCATCTTCAAGTATCCGATGGAACAGCTTCGGGCGATCATGGCAACCTGGCAGAAGCATGTGATCCTGGAAGGGCTGAGCACAGCGAATTTTACGCCGTTCAAGACCATTAAGATGTATATCAAATATGCCTATAAGCTGAACAGTGCGGAGAATCTGCTGGGAAACATTGTGGTGCTCATTCCTTTTGGCATGCTGTTTCCACTGATCACGAAGAAGGACTGGGGCTTTTGGGGAATGCTCGTATGTGCGTTTGCATTTGTGCTTGGCATTGAAGTGTTTCAGCTTTTCAGTGCCTTTGGCGCTTTTGATGTGGATGACATTCTGCTGAATTGCCTTGGGGCATCTATGGGATACTTGTTTTATCGATTTGTCTCCGGAAGACAGAATGCAAAAGAATAATAGAAAGAACAGGAGAAGACTATGGAAAGCTTATTAAAAAAAGTAAAAGCAAATACGATCCTGTCGTCGCTGCTCTGTGCGGCACTTGGTCTGGTTCTCGTGATCTGGCCCGATATCTCTATGCAGATTGTCTGCATTGCGATCGGCGCGGTACTGATCCTGTGTGGTGTGATCCGGCTCTTTGGCTTTTTCCTCAACCATGACGGCAGTGTGTACACGCAGGGAAATCTTGTGATGGGAATTGTTCTTGTGGTGGTAGGAATATGGATTGTTGCGACACCCGGGAAGGTGCTGGCGATCATTCCGATCATTGTGGGAATTTTGATCGTGATTCATGGTGTGAACAATATACAGCAGACGATCACCTTGTGTAAGGGAAAGTATTCGATGTGGTGGCTTGCACTGATTATGGCAATCCTGACGATCGGATTGGGAGTACTGCTGATCATAAGACCTTTTGCAGCTCTGGATACGGTGGTTATGTTGATCGGGTTTTTCCTGATTTATGATGGGTTGTCAAACGTGTGGATTGTATCACGTATTGCGAAAACCGTTAAAATGGCAAGACAGGAAGCGGAAGCAGTGGATGTGGACGCACACGATGTGCCATAGAAAACCATGGCACACCGGCAGTCCCTATATTATTCAAGTGACATTTTTTTGATGCGGCCGATTGCGTTTTGGACAGGCGGGATACATAGAATACATACCGTGGCAAAGGCTTCGGCAAAGATATAAATGGCGTTATAGGCAAGGGAGTAAGGCAGGGGATCCCAGCCCTCCCAGGCGTATGCACCGAAAAAGATCCAGCCTGAGATAACCGCAAAAACATAACGGCCAAGTACACCGGCCAGATAACCCTTGATCAGACCGTGTCTGGAATTGGCAAATAAACCGGAGAGCCCAAGTGCACCAAATGCAAGGAAATAGTCAACTATAAGCTGCATGGGATAGAGCACATAGGGATCAATGAGAAGCTGTAGTACGCCGTAGGCGATTCCGGTCAGGATACCTGCACCGACACCAAAAAAGTAGCCGGGAAGACAGATGACCAGCATGGAAAGAAGCGTGATGGAGCCGCCGGTAGGAAAATGAAACAGCTTTATGTTGGATAAAACCGTGCCGAGTGCGATAGCCATGGCACAGAAAGCGAGCTGTTTAATGGACAGAACGCTTTTTTTCGAGCCTGATTTTGCAGCGGACTGACCGTGCTGACGTGCAGCAACCTTGCGTGCAAAAAAGACGGCACCGAAAAGCAATGCCAGAATCAGAAGAATCAAGAGAACATTTCCAAGTGTGGTAGGGACATAGGTAGTTTCGCCCCAGTCATTGACAATAACATTGTACAACATAAAAAACCTCCTTTGTCTTTGGAATAGCAAGGAGGGGAGATTGTTACAGCAACATCCCTTTTATGGGATATAACTGTATCTGTGCTTCCTTACGCCGGTATTATCCGGTTCAAGTGATGAGGGTTAGAAAATCCATCTGCGGGTGCAGGTGGTTTTTCAATCTCAGCATTTGCTCCCCTAGCAAGTTATTCAGTTTGTTTACGCAACCTACTATAGTGGATATTGGAGGGAAAGTCAATAAGGAAAAGAAATAGAAAAAAACGATCAGGACAGATCACGGAGGAGAAAATGTACCAGTATATTTTATTTGATTTGGATGGCACACTGACTGACCCGAAGGTGGGGATCACCAGTTGTGTACAATATAGTTTACATAAAATGGGAATTGAAGAGCCGGATCTGGATAAACTGGAACCGTTTATCGGACCTCCCCTGTTGGACAGCTACAGAGAATATTATGGGCTGAACGAGGAGGAGGCAAGGCAGGCAATCGAGTTTTACCGGGAACGGTTCAGTGTCAAGGGGTTGTTTGAAAACAAAGTGTATCCGGGAATTCCTGAGCTTTTGCAGAAACTGCAGGAGAATGGGAGAAAGCTGGCGATCGCATCGAGCAAGCCAACGGTGTATGTAAAGCAGATTCTGGCGCATTTTGATATTGAAAAATATTTTGCAGTGATTGTAGGAAGTGAACTGGATGGCAGACGCACCCGCAAGGAAGAGGTGGTGGAGGAGGCGCTCAGGCAGCTTCTTCCGGAGAAGCTTTTTCGGGAACGAAAACAATATGCGCCGCAGCGGACAACGGAACCGGAAACTGGGAAACTTGGCAGCGAACAGAGTGTTGCCATGGTGGGAGACCGCAGGTTTGATGTGGAAGGTGCCAAAGAGTATGGAATTACTTCTGTGGCGGTGTCCTATGGATATGCGCAGCCGGGCGAACTGGAAGAGGCAGGCGCAGAATTTATCGCTTCCAGTGTTGACAGGCTGGGGGAGGTGTTGATGGCATGAAGATGACCGGACAGAAGATAAAAGAGATTTTAGGACCCTTTGCTGTCTATTATGTAGTCTATCATGCCGCTTTTATCCTGTTACTTCTGGTACTGCAGAGTGCGGCAAAGCTTGCAGGCAGAGAGTGGACAGCGTGGACTGCGCCGGAGCAGACGGCGGCTACTGGGATTCTGGGTGGAATCAGTATGGTGCTCGGCATTCTGCCACTTCTGAAAGCTCTGCAAAAAGAGCTTTCAGACAGAGGAGAGACCTTCATCCGCACAAAAGACGTTGTACCGCAACAGACAGTTGATAGGAAAAACAGTGTGCAGAACGGACTGGTGACGGTTCTGACCGCAGTAACGGCCTCACTGGGATGGAATATTGTTTTTTCATTGAGCGGTTTGGTACAGCAGTCGGAAAGCTATCAGGATGTTGCAAGAAATCAGTACGGAGTTCCGATGCTTGCAGGTGTGGTTCTCTATGGAATCGTGTCACCATTTGCGGAGGAGATCGTGTTTCGGGGGATCATCTTTAACAGACTGTGCAAGGATTTTCCAGTAGGGGGAGCGGTTCTGCTCTCCGGAATACTGTTCGGATTGTACCATGGAAATCTTGTGCAGGGAGTGTATGGGATGTTGATGGGAAGCCTGATGGCATACCTGTATGCGCGAATGGGAAGATTCTGGGTGCCCTGCCTTTTTCATATGGCAGCAAATCTTACAGTCTATCTGACGGCGCAGGCTCCGGGTATTCATGAAAAGGTGTTTACCATGCCGGTTGCTGCCGTTATGCTGTGTATTCTTGCCGTTGCACTTGTGCTTACAGAGAGAAGATATTTTTGAAGCAGCTTATTGATGGTAAAGCCATGAACAGAGTACCTTTCGTGTTACATTGGCCGTAACCGTCTTTTAATACCTGGGTAGCTGTGACGGAATCATTCACGTTATAGCCAAATTTGATCTCATTTCTGACAAAGTCATAGATTTCCTTGATTTTATGAAAATCATCCAACTGTTTCCAGTTTCGCGCAAGAATCAGGGACTGAATCTGAGGAGAGTTGCATCTCCATTCCGCAGACTTTTTTGGCATATCCGTGAGGTCTGCAATACAAAATATTGTGAGAAGATCACGCTGATCTTCTGCAACTCTGTAATAAAATAAATTGTATCAGAACATGAAAAAAATAACTTTCAAAAATTTGCTGACATTAAAAACAGATTCCATATTGTATATAGAAATGACAATATAGAGGCACAATTAAGAAAATTAGGCGTTATAAAATGAAAATTATTTAAATTGTCAAATTATCTGACAATTATATAAATAGTTTTTATTTACAAGTAGAGGATGAGGGTGTATAGTAAACTTGCAGGTCGCAAAGGAGCGGTGTACGTTCCCTTTGCGACCTTTTTTCGTAATAAGAAAATGCTCGTATATAGTGGGGGAAAAAGTTATCTCACCGGAGCAAGCTTTTTACTAATTGAGGGAAATAGGAGGTTTCATATGTTTGACGCGAGAATGACAGTGCCGGAAGCACCACTGCACCGTGCAGAGTTCGAACATGATAACTGCGGTATCGGAGCCTGTGTGAACATTAAGGGACAGAAGAGCCGCGCAATCGTGGAAAATGCGCTTCGGATCGTGGAAAATCTGGAGCACAGAGCCGGTAAGGATGCTGAAGGCAAGACAGGTGATGGTGTCGGTATTCTGACGCAGGTACCGCACAAGTTTATGAAAAAGGTCACGAAAGAGCTGGGAATCGAAATTGGTGGAGAGCGTGAGTATGGCGTTGGCAATTTCTTTTTCCCGCAGGATGAGCTGCAGCGTAATCAGGCAAAGAAAATGTTTGAGATCATTGCAGAGAAGGAAGGATTAAAATTCCTTGGATGGAGACAGGTTCCGACCGTGCCGTCTGTGCTGGGACACAAGGCAGTAGAGTGTATGCCCTGTATTATGCAGGCATTTATCCAGAAACCGGCGCACACGGAGAAGGGAATCGACTTTGACAGAAAATTATATATTTTGAGAAGAACCTTTGAGCAGTCTACCGATGTGACATATGTGGTCAGCTTATCGAGCCGTACCATTGTCTACAAGGGTATGTTTCTGGTAGGACAGCTCCGGACGTTCTTTTCCGATTTACAGGATAAAGATTATGAGTCGGCGATCGCAATCGTCCACTCCCGTTTCTCAACCAACACAAATCCAAGCTGGGAGAGAGCGCATCCGAACCGTTTTATCGTGCACAACGGAGAGATCAATACTATTCGCGGCAACGCAGATAAAATGCAGGCCCGTGAGGAAAATATGGAATCGGAGCATCTGACAGGACAGATGCACAAGATTCTTCCGGCGATCAATGCATCCGGATCTGATTCGGCAATGCTTGACAATACGCTGGAGTTCCTGGTGATGAGCGGTATGCCGCTTCCGCTGGCAGTCATGATCACAATCCCGGAACCCTGGGAAAACAACAAGACCATGTCCCAGAAGAAAAAGGATTTCTACCAATATTATGCGACGATGATGGAGCCGTGGGACGGTCCGGCATCGATCCTGTTTTCCGATGGAGATATCATGGGAGCTGTGCTTGACCGGAATGGTCTGCGCCCTTCCCGGTATCTGATCACCGAAGATGACACGCTGATCCTTTCTTCGGAGGTTGGCGTACTGGACATTGATCCGTCGAAGATCGTGGAAAAAGAGAGACTTCATCCCGGCAAAATGCTTCTGGTGGACACCGTGGCAGGCCGTGTGATCGATGACGATGAACTGAAAGAAAAATATGCTTCCGCACAGCCGTACGGCGAGTGGATCGACAGCCAGATGGTTGCCCTGAAGGATCTCAAGATCCCGAACCAGCGCGTGCCGGAGTTTACCTATGAAGAGAGACAGCGGATGCAGAAGGCATTCGGCTATACCTATGAGGAATTAAAATCGAGCATCCTGCCGATGGCAAAGAACGGCACGGAGGCGATCGCTGCGATGGGAGTGGACACGCCGCTTCCGGTGTTGTCCAAAGCGCATCATCCGCTGTTCCACTACTTTAAGCAGCTTTTTGCACAGGTGACAAACCCGCCGATCGACGCGATCCGTGAGGAGATCGTAACGTCCACGACGGTCTATCTTGGCAGGGACGGAAACCTGCTGGAGGAAGTGCCGGAAAACTGTAACATGCTGAAAGTGCACAATCCGATCCTGACCAACACCGACCTTTTGAAGATCAAGAATATGAAGGCGGAGGGCTTTAAGGTAGAGGTCATTCCGATTACCTACTATAAGAACACCAGTCTGGAGAAGGCGATTGACCGTCTTTTCGTGGAGGTGGACAGAGCCTACCGTGACGGAGCCAACATCATCATCCTTTCGGATCGTGGTGTGGATGAGAATCGTGTGGCGATCCCGTCGCTGCTTGCCGTGTCTGCTTTGCAGCAGCATCTGGTCAGCACAAAAAAGAGAACCAGCGTGGACATTATTCTGGAGTCCGCAGAGCCACGTGAGGTACATCATTTTGCAACACTGCTGGGCTTTGGTGCTTCTGCGATCAACCCGTATCTGGCGCAGGAGACGATCAAGGAGCTGATCGATAACCATATGCTGGACAAGGACTACTATGCAGCCGTCAACGATTACAATGCGGCGGTTCTGCATGGCATCGTGAAGATTGCTTCGAAAATGGGTATTTCCACGATCCAGTCCTATCAGGGATCCAAGATCTTTGAGGCGATCGGTATTGATAAGGAAGTGATCAACAAGTATTTTACCAATACAGTCTGCCGCGTAGGCGGTATCACTTTGAAGGATATTGAAAAAGAGGTCGATACGTTACATTCCATGGCGTTTGATCCGCTTGGTCTTTCCACAGACCTGACGCTGGACAACCCGGGACATCATCAGATGAGAAGCGGCGCCGACGAGCACCTTTACAATCCGGAGACGATCCATCTTCTGCAGGAGTCCACAAGACGCGGGGACTACGAGATGTTCAAGCAGTATACGGCGGCTGTCACAAATGAGGACAGCATAAAGAACCTGCGGGGACTGATGGATTTCAACTATCCGAAAAAGGCAGTTCCGATCGAGGAGGTGGAGAGTGTCGACACGATCGTGACCAGATTCAAGACAGGTGCGATGTCCTATGGATCAATTTCCAAAGAAGCGCATGAGACGATGGCGATCGCCATGAACAGACTGCACGGCAAATCCAATTCCGGCGAGGGTGGAGAAGATAAAGAGAGACTGACGCTGGGGGCAGACGGACTTAACCGTTGTTCTGCGATCAAGCAGGTGGCATCGGGACGTTTCGGTGTGACCAGCGAGTATCTGAACAGTGCGCAGGAGATTCAGATCAAGATGGCACAGGGAGCAAAACCGGGAGAAGGCGGACATCTGCCGGGTGGCAAGGTTTACCCATGGATTGCAAAGACCAGACATTCTACGCCGGGTGTAGGACTGATCTCCCCGCCGCCGCACCATGATATTTATTCTATTGAGGATCTGGCACAGTTAATTTATGACTTGAAAAATGCAAATACAAAGGCACGTATTTCCGTAAAACTGGTATCGGAGTCGGGAGTCGGTACGGTCGCTGCCGGTGTTGCCAAGGCAGGAGCACAGGTTATTCTGGTATCCGGTTACGATGGCGGTACAGGTGCTGCACCGCGTAACTCGATCCACAATGCAGGACTTCCGTGGGAGCTTGGTCTGGCAGAGACACATCAGACATTGATCCAGAACGGTCTGCGAAACAAGGTTCGTATCGAGACAGACGGTAAGCTGATGAGCGGACGTGATGTTGCAATCGCAGCGATCCTCGGAGCGGAGGAGTTCGGTTTTGCGACAGCGCCGCTTGTAACGATGGGCTGTGTGATGATGCGTGTCTGCAACCTGGATACCTGTCCGGTCGGCGTGGCTACTCAGAACCCGGAGCTGCGTAAACGCTTTAAGGGAAAACCGGAGTACGTAGAAAACTTCATGCGCTTTATCGCACAGGAACTGCGGGAATATATGGCAAAGCTCGGTGTGCGTACCGTCGATGAGTTGGTTGGCCGTACCGATCTTTTGAAGGTAAAAGAGAATCTGACAGAGCGTCAGAAGAAGATCGATCTGAGCCAGATTTTGGAAAATCCCTACGAGGGAAGCAAGGAAAAATGTATTTTCGATCCGAAACAGGTTTATGATTTTGAACTGGAGAAGACGCTGGATGAAAAGGTGCTCTTGAAGCAGCTTTCCAAAGCGCTTGAGAGCGGACAGAAGAGAAGCCTTGAGGTGGATGTCAAGAACACGGATCGTACCTTCGGAACTATCTTTGGCTCGGAGATCACCAGAAGATTCGGCGATACGCTGGAGGAGGATACCTACCGTATTCTCTGTAACGGGTCTGGCGGTCAGAGCTTTGGAGCTTTCATCCCGAAGGGACTGACGCTGGAACTGGTCGGCGATTCCAACGACTATTTTGGAAAAGGACTTTCCGGCGGCAAGCTGGTGGTTTATCCGCCGAAGGGAACGAAGTTCAAGCAGGATGAAAACATCATTATCGGTAACGTGGCACTTTACGGGGCAACCTCCGGAAAAGCGTTTATCAACGGTGTGGCAGGCGAGCGTTTCTGCGTACGTAACTCCGGTGCTCATGCAGTTGTAGAGGGCGTGGGCGACCATGGCTGCGAGTATATGACAGGCGGCCGCGTGGTAATTATCGGATCTGTCGGCAAGAACTTTGCAGCCGGAATGAGCGGCGGTATCGCTTATGTTCTGGATGAGAACAATGACCTGTATACCAAGACCAACAAAGAGATGGTTTCTTCCTATGAGATCACATCCAAGTACGATGTGCTGGAACTCAAGGAGATGATCAAAGAACATGTTGCTTATACCAATTCTGTCAAAGGAAAAGAGATTCTGGACAATTTCGGAGAGTATCTGCCGAAATTCAAGAAGATCATTCCACACGATTACGAGAGAATGCTCAAACTGATCGTGCAGATGGAAGAAAAAGGCTTGAGCGCTGAACAGGCACAGATCGAAGCGTTCTATGCAAACCAGAAGACAAAGGCCTGATGGGAAAGGAGATAAGAGCATGGGAAAACCAACTGGATTTATGGATTATGAGCGCAAAGTCAGCAAGGATGTAAGTCCGAAGGAGCGCATTAAGAATTTTAACGAATTTCATGAGCACTTGCCCATGGAAGAGCAGCAGCTTCAAGGGGCACGCTGTATGGATTGTGGTGTACCGTTCTGTCAGGCAGGCATGACACTGTGCGGGATGACTTCCGGTTGTCCGCTGCACAATCTGGTGCCCGAATGGAACGATCTGGTGTACACCGGCAACTGGGAGCAGGCGTATAATAGACTGCACAAGACCAACAACTTCCCGGAATTTACTTCAAGAGTGTGCCCGGCGTTGTGCGAGGCAGCCTGCACCTGCGGACTGAACGGTGATCCGGTTTCCACCAAGGAAAACGAGTATGCGATCATTGAGAACGCTTATGAAAAAGGCTATGCCAAGGCAAATCCGCCGAAGGTGAGAAGCGACAAAAAGGTGGCAGTTGTGGGAAGCGGCCCGTCCGGACTTGCTGTGGCAGACCAGCTTAACAAAAGAGGACATCACGTGACGGTCTTTGAACGGTCAGACAGGATCGGCGGACTTCTGATGTATGGGATCCCGAATATGAAGCTGGAAAAGCATATCATTGATCGGAAGATCAAGGTGATGGAAGAAGAAGGCATCACGTTTGTGACAGGAGCCAACATTGGTCAGGACATCAAGGCAGAGAAACTTCTGAAAGAATTTGACCGGGTGGTACTTTGCTGCGGTTCCTCCAATCCGAGAGACATCACAGCGCCGGGAAGAGACGCAAAGGGAATCTATTTTGCAGTAGATTTTCTGACCAGAAACACAAAGAGTCTGTTAGATTCAGATTTTCAGGATAAAAAGTATGTAGATACCAAGGATAAGGATGTGGTCATCATCGGTGGTGGTGATACTGGCAATGACTGTGTAGGAACGGCCATCCGGCATGGTGCAAAATCGGTGACTCAGATCGAGATGATGCCGAAGGCTCCGGATCAGAGAGCGCAGAACAATCCGTGGCCGGAGTGGCCGAAAGTCTGCAAGACGGATTACGGCCAGCAGGAGGCGATCGCTGTGTACGGTCATGATCCGCGGATCTACGAGTCGACCGTGAAAGAATTTATCAAAGATAAAAGCGGAAATCTGAAGGCAGTCAAGATCGTTTCACTGACCTGGGAAAAGGATCCGCAGACCGGCCGCATGAATATGAAAGAGGTAGCCGGCTCCGAAAAGATCCTGGACGCGCAGATCGTGCTGATCGCGGCAGGATTTCTGGGAAGCCAGAAGTACGTGACCGACGCATTTAAGCTGGAACTGGATGGCAGGACAAATGTTAAGACAGCACCCGGTAAATTTGCAACCAGCGCGGACAAGGTATTCGTAGCGGGAGATATGCACACCGGACAGTCACTTGTGGTGAAAGCGATCCGCCAGGGACGCGAGTGTGCAAGGGAAGTGGATGAAAGCCTGATGGGCTACACGAATATGTATATTCAGTAAAGCGATATATGGCGAAGGTGGTTCTGAATAGTTACCATGAAATGAAAAAGAAGCATCAGCGGAAAAGTTTTCCGCTGATGCTTCTTTACGTGACAGATTATTATTCATATTATAGTAAGTTGATTCCGCCTTTGGCAGCCTCTTCCACAATCGCCTCCGGCCAGAGGGAGCATTGCACCTCGCCGATGTGTGCTTTGCGCAGGAAGAACATACAGATACGGGACTGACCGATACCACCGCCGATCGTATAAGGAAGCTCCTCGTTCAGGATCGCTTTCTGGAAAGGAAGCTCTGCGCGCTCCGGGCAGCCTGCCTTTTCAAGCTGGCTCTTGAGGGAATCCTTGTCAACGCGGATACCCATGGAAGACAGTTCCAGTGCAATATCCAGAACCGGATAGTAAACTAAGATGTCGGCATTTAATTCCCAATCGTCATAGTCGGGTGCACGTCCGTCGTGCTTTTCACCGGATTCCAGAAGATCGCCGATTTTCATGACGCAGACAGCACCCTTTGCCTTGGTGATGTAATATTCACGCTCTTTGGGAGAATAATCCGGGAACATATCTTCCAGCTCCTGTGTGGTGATGAAAAAGATGTCCGTCGGAAGGATTTCATGGATATAGTCGTACTGGATCGCCATGTATTTTTCTGTTTTGCGCAGTACGTTGTATACAGAGCGTACCGTAGATTTCAGAAATTCAACATTGCGCTCTTCCTTGGAGATAATCTTTTCCCAATCCCACTGGTCTACATAGATGGAATGGATATTGTCTGTGATCTCGTCGCGGCGGACAGCACTCATATCAGTGTACAGTCCCTGCCCGTACTGAAAGCCGTAGCGCTTTAAGGCGTAACGTTTCCATTTAGCCAGAGAGTGTACGATCTCTGCTTCGCGGCCGTCCTGTTCCTTGATGTCGAAGGAGACGGGACGCTCTACACCATTTAAATTGTCGTTTAAGCCGGAGGTTGGATCCACGAAAAGCGGAGCAGACACACGCAGCAGATTCAGACGTTCGGAGAGAAGCCCCTGAAAGGCGTCTTTTACCAGTTTAATGCCCACCTGTGTATCGTACAGGTTCAGGGCAGAATGATAATCTTTTGGGATTGTCAAATGTTCCATATAAGAATAACCTCGATTCTATTATAATAACCACTCTCTATTTAACCTCGATTTTGCCACAAAAGCAAGTAAAATCCGCATGTATTTTCAAAATAAAAGCAGCAATGTATGACTTGAAAATAAATGAAAAACAGGTTGCGTATTCTCGTTTCTTTTATGTCTAAATTGTTCCCTAATAATAAACATATGTTCGAAAATCCTTGCCAAGCACATAAAGAAATGATATGATAACAGAACAAACGTTTGTACTGCGGAAGTATGCAAAAGAAAGCAGCGGAAGAACATGAAAGGAATGGAGCAGTCATGGAGATCAAGATCACAAAACAGATGAGCCTGATGGAAAAGCTGGAGATTCTTGCCAATGGAGCCAAGTATGATGTATCCTGCAGTTCCAGTGGTTCATCACGGAGAAATGACGGTACGGGGCTTGGTAATACTGTTGCAGCAGGGCTCTGTCACAGCTTTGCTTCCGATGGAAGATGTATCTCTCTACTGAAAATACTGTTCACTAACGAGTGTATCTATGACTGTAAATACTGTATCAACCGCAGATCGAATGATGTTCCGCGTGCCTCGTTCACGCCTGATGAGGTCTGTGAACTGACGATGGAGTTTTATCGGCGTAATTATATAGAAGGTTTATTTTTAAGTTCGGGAATTTTGTACAGTCCGAGTTATACAATGGAGTTACTGTATGAGACGGTGCATAAGCTGCGTACAGTACACCGTTTTCAGGGATACATCCATGTGAAAGCGATACCGGGAGCAGACCCGGAAATTATTCAGAAGACAGGATTTCTGGCGGACCGCATGAGTGTCAATCTGGAGATGGCAACAGCGGAAGGCTTGCGGGAGATTGCTCCGAACAAGCACCGGAAGAATATCCTGCTCCCGATGCGGCAGATTCAGAATGGCATTACGGAGAATAAAAATGAGCTCGCTTTGTACAGGCATGCACCGCATTTCTGCGAAGCAGGGCAGTCTACCCAGATGGTGATAGGAGCACTGCCGGAGAGTGATTATCAGATCATGTCGGTGGCACAGAGCCTTTATCGGAAATTTGATCTGAAACGGGTGTATTATTCTGCTTTTGTCAATGTAAACGGAGATAAGGACCTGCCGTCAACGACGGGTGGGGCACCGCTTTTGCGGGAGCATCGGCTGTACCAGGCAGACTGGCTTCTGCGTTTCTACCATTTCGAGGTGGAGGAACTGTTGTCCAGCGAACATCCCAATTTCAATACGATGATGGACCCCAAGGCAAACTGGGCGGTGTACCATCTGGAGCAGTTTCCGGTGGAGATTAACCGGTCAGATTACCGGATGCTCCTGAGGGTGCCGGGGATCGGAGTGAAGAGTGCAAAGAGGATCATAGCAGCGAGAAGATATGGAAATCTGACGTTTGAGGATCTGAAGAAAATCGGAGTTGTACTCAAGCGGGCACTGTACTTTATTACCTGTAATGGAAGGATGATGTATCCAACAAAGCTGGACGAGAACTATATCGTACAGAATCTGACCTATCAGAATCAGACGGGGCGGGGAGAGAAGCTGCCTTTTCTTATGGATGGCACGCCCTACAGACAGTTGTCTCTGTTTGATGAGGGACAGATGGTACAGGGGCTATAAATCAGAGGTAGGGAAAATGGAAGAAAAATATCTGATATGTGAAGATACGCTGGAGGGAATCCTAACCGGCATTTATGAGGCGTATGCCATGAGACAGGGACATGAGCATATCCATCTGCTGACGGGGGAAGAGGACAACTACAGACTTTTTGCAACGTATATGAATATTTCTCCGGATCCTGTCAAAGCTGAAAAGGTGAGCAGGACATTGCAGAAAGTACTTGGCAGGGAAGTGTATCTGGATCTGTGCCGGGCAGCAGCGTCACAGGACAAGAGTAAGGCAGATGCCGTGTATCATATGGTGGTGGATGGCATTACCGGCAAAAAGGGATATCATGTATTGGAGAATCTGCGAGACCCCTATGTGGCAAGGGTATTTGAACTGGCTAGAAGTACGGCAAATGAGGCACACTATGAGAAAGAGTTTATACGGTTCCGGGAGCTTCAGAATGGAATTCTGTATTCGGTGATCGGGCCGAAGAACGATGTCGTTGCTTTTGTGATGCCGCATTTTTCAGACAGAATGCCGCTTGAAAATTTCATGATCTATGATGAGAACCGCAGACTGTTCGGGGTGCATCCGGCCGGGAAGCCATGGTTTCTGGCAGCAGCTCCGCCGGACTATCAGGAGCCGGAAGTAGGAGATTCCGACAATGAATCCCAATTTTGCAAATTGTTCAGAATATTCCATACAACAATCGGTATTAAAGAGCGTGAAAACAGGCAGTTACAGAGGCAGATGGCTCCGCTAAGATACCAAGAATACATGGTGGAATTTAGCAAAAAGTAAAGAAAAAAACTTTTTTGCTCTGCCGCGAAAAAGCATTTTTTGTGCAAAATGATGAAAGAGAAAAACAAGAGAAATATATCAGTGATCAAAGTGCGAAAAACGGTAAAAATTGTACCATTTTGTGAACAAAATATACTCTTTACAAAAGCGAAGAAAAGTGTATAATCTAGTAGAATGTAGTAGGAGAAAAAGGTTTCAGCATCAAAATATAGTATGTAGGAATTTTTTTATGACCCGCGAGGGGTGAATGTGGAATGGAGGAATTGTTATGATGCAGCACAGAATTAAGTTGCGTCCGGATGAAGTCAAGAAGTTTGTAGCGGCCGCAACAAAATGCGCTTTTGATGTGGATATTTCATATAACAGCTTTATTGTGGATGCAAAGTCTATTATCGGTGTACTGGGTCTGAATTTCAATCAGGTACTTACAGTTGCCTACAATGGTTACGATGCAGATTTTGAGAAATATCTTCAGAAGTTTGCAGTGGCATGCTAAGGATATAACCTTAGGCTGTCACAAAAGAGTGTAGTTTGACTCCCTGTCAGAGATAGCGTAATATCTTGACAGGGAGTTTTTTGTTATGGCGACGAGGAAAATTGCACGCACTTGTGCAGGTGCATTTAGTAAGGGGGTGTGCAGATGGAAATACGGATATCCGTCAGGAGTCTGGTAGGATTTATATTGAGATCCGGTGACATCGATAACCGAAGAACTTCTGCACCGGAGAATGCCATGCAGGAGGGCAGCAGGATCCACCGTATGATACAGAGGCAAATGGGCCCGGAGTATCAGGCGGAGGTGGGATTGCGTTTTGCCTACGATACCGGAGAATACCAGATCCTTATAGAAGGGCGTGCGGACGGGATCATCACGCAGGAAGCCGGAGTGACCATCGATGAGATTAAGAGTACCTTTCATGATCTGAAAAAGGTGAAAAAGCCGGTTGATATGCATCTTGCACAGGCAAAATGCTATGCAGCAATTTATGCAATTCAGAACGAGCTATTTCATATACGGGTAAGAATGACCTATTGTCAGGTCGAAACCGAGGAATTAAAGTATTTTCACTTTGACTATACCAGACAGGAACTGCAGGAATGGTTTGAAGGGCTGATGGAACAGTACCGCAGGTGGGCTGATTTCAGCTTCCGGTGGCAGAAGGAAAGGCAGGAGTCCATCAGACAGCTTGCATTCCCCTTTCCCTACAGAGAGGGACAGAAAGACCTTGTCACCTATGTGTACCGCACGATCTACCACAGACGGAAGCTTTTTATAGAGGCACCAACGGGTGTCGGCAAGACGATTTCCACGGTGTTTCCGGCGGTAAAGGCTATGGGGGAGGAGCTGTGTGAAAGAATCTTTTATCTGACGGCCAAGACGATCACCAGGACGGTGGCGGAGAACACCTATGAGATTCTCAGGGAGAGAGGACTTCGTTTCAAAAGTGTTATTCTGACTGCCAAAGAGAAAATATGCTTTATGGAGGAGACGGACTGTAATCCGGAGTACTGCCCCTATGCCAGAGGCCATTATGACAGGATCAATGATGCGGTGTATGACCTTCTCTGCCACGAGGACAGCTTTAGCAGAGAAAAGATAGAAGAATATGCGCGCAGACATCAGGTATGTCCCTTTGAGATGAGTCTGGACATGAGCCTGTTTTCCGATGGCATCATCTGTGATTACAATTATGTGTTTGATCCCCACGCGTATCTGCGACGCTTCTTTTCAGAGGGCATGCAGGGGGAATACTTGTTCCTGATTGATGAGGCCCACAATCTGGTGGAGCGTGGCAGGGAGATGTACAGTGCGGTACTGCGCAAGGAAGATTTTCTGGAGCTGAAAAGGACAGTCAGGGCATATGATGAACGGATTGCAAAGAATCTGGACAAATGCAACAAGGAGCTTCTTGCCCTGAAAAGAGAATGTGAAGGATTCCATATTGAAACCTCGATCGATCTCTTTGTAAGGGCTTTAATGAGGCTGGGAACGGCCATAGATGACTATCTGGAGGATCATGATGACAGCCCGGTCAAAAAGGATATTCTGGAGTTTTATTTTGAGGTATCCCACTTTCTGGAAATGTATGAGGTGGCAGACGAAAACTATGTCACCTATTCGGAGATCGCATCGGATGGAAGCTATATTGTGAAGCTTTTCTGTGTCAACCCGGGGCGCAACCTGTTGGAGTGTATGAGGAGAGGCCGCAGTACCATCCTGTTTTCGGCAACATTCCTGCCAATCGGCTATTATAAGAAGCTTCTCGGCGCGGAGAAGGGCGATTATGAGGTATATGCCAAGTCGGTGTTTAACCCGGAGAAGCTTGGACTATACATCGGAAATGATGTGACCAGTAAATACACAAGGCGTAGTGATACGGAGTTTCAACGGATTGCGGCGTATATTGATGAGATTGTCTCCAGACGACATGGAAATTATCTGCTCTTTTTTCCATCCCATGCCTTTTTAAGGCAGGTATATGAGACTTATACGGAAGTCTATAATGCGGATGGAAAAGTAGAGTGCATCCTGCAGGGGGAGCATATGAATGAACAGGCCCGGGAAGATTTCCTGAACCGTTTTGTTGGAAATGAGGAATGTGTGTTGGAGGATGTCATCCATATGGAAATTGAGATGGAGGAGGAGCGGAGCCTTCTGGGATTCTGTGTGATGGGTGGTATCTTCAGCGAAGGAATTGACTTGAAGAAAGATAGCCTGATCGGGGCGATCATCATAGGAACCGGACTCCCGCAGGTATGCAACGAAAGAGAGCTCTTGAAGAATTACTTTGATGAGCAGGGGGAAAATGGATTTGATTATGCCTATCGATATCCTGGAATGAACAAGGTGATGCAGGCAGCGGGAAGAGTGATCCGTACAGAAGAAGATTTTGGGATTGTAGCGCTGCTTGATGAACGTTTTCTGATGCCCTCCTATCAGAAAATGTTTCCCAGAGAATGGAAAAGTCAACAGATAGTGAATGTTGACCAAATTGGTCATAAGGTGGAAGCGTTTTGGAATGAATGGTTATAGAAAAACAGAACAAAAAAACGAAAAAAGGAAATTTATAGGAGTATGACATAAAAAGTGACAGTCAATTTTATATTTTTCACATAAAATGACGCGAGTGTCAGATGTGGATAACTCTGTGGAAATTGGGGATTTCTATAGCAAAAATGGGGTGAAATAACAAAATATATCGAAAAAGGCTGTGGAAAAGTCGATTATCGCATTTTAGTGCACCAAAAAAATACTGATTTGGTCAATGGGAAATACTTTTTTTTCTCTTGCAATCACTTGCCAAAAGAGATAAAACCATATATAGATATTATGATGCCAATATGTATTATCAGCATTCAGCATAATGTCAAGAAAGAAAAGTGATACAGACAGGAGGAGTGACTATGTGGGCTTATGAAAGTGTGTTTTACCAGATTTATCCGTTGGGATTTTGTGGCGCGCCGTTTGAGAATGATGGTCAGCTTACACATCGTATCCTGAAAGTGAATGACTGGATTCCTCATATGAAAAAGCTGGGGATCAATGCGATTTATTTCTCTCCGGTGTTTGAGTCGGATACTCATGGTTATAATACGAGAGACTATCATAAGATAGACTGTCGTCTCGGAACCAATGAAGATTTTAAGGAAGTGTGCCGGAAGCTTCATGAGAATGGAATCAAGGTGGTACTGGATGGAGTATTCAATCACGTGGGAAGGGGCTTCTGGGCATTTCAGGATGTTCTGAAGAACAGAGAGCATTCTCCTTATCTGAGCTGGTTTAATATTAATCTTGGAGGAAACTCCAATTATAATGATGGTCTGTGGTATGAAGGCTGGGAAGGAAACTATGACCTTGTTAAGCTGAATCTGCGCAATGAAGAGGTTATAAACCATATTCTGGATAGTGTCAAAGGCTGGATCGAAGAATTTGATATCGATGGATTGCGTCTGGATGTGGCCTACTGCCTTGACCATGATTTTGTGAGAAGACTTCGTGGCTATACGGATTCGCTGAAACAGGATTTCTTCCTGCTCGGCGAGATGCTGCACGGTGACTACAACCAGCTTATGAATGATCAGATGCTACACTCAGCAACAAACTATGAGTGCTATAAGGGACTGTTTTCAAGCTTTAACAGCATGAATATGTTTGAGATCAACCATTCGCTGCTCAGACAGTTTGGGCCGGAGAACTGGACTTTATATAAAGGAAAGCACCTGTTATCTTTTGTAGATAACCATGATGTTACGAGAATTGCCAGTAATCTGACGAACGAGAAGCATTTGCCGCTTATCTATGCGCTGTGCTTTGGTATGCCGGGAATCCCCTGCGTATATTACGGAAGTGAGTGGGGAGCAAAGGCAAACAAGAGCGAGGGTGATCCGGCACTCAGGGCCTGCTTTGAACAGCCGCAGTGGAATGAGCTGTGTGATTTCATCGGAAAGCTTTCGGAGGCCAAGAAAAATTCACCGGCGCTTAACTATGGTGGATTTCGTTCGGTACTGCTGACCAACAAGCAGTGTATCTTTGAGAGAAAATGTGAAAGTGAGAGAGTTCTGGTAGCGATCAATGCAGATTCCGAGAGCTTTATGGCTCACTTTGACGCGGGCTGCGGCATGGCAGTGGACCTGATCACAGGACAGCCGCATGATTTCGGTGGGGGAAGTGAACTTCCTCCGTACAGTGCTTTCTTCTGGAAGATGGAACACTAGGAGAACTGCCCGCAATTTAAATTCAGATATGACAATGAAATGTGTGAAACGGGGGACGTGGCAATGAAGATCATTATTGCAGGGGACGGAAAGGTCGGCTCGACGCTGACGAAACAACTGGTGGCTGAGGGACACGATATTACTTTGATCGATTCCAAGCCGGAGGTGCTGGAGAGCAGTGAAGAGAGATACGACGTGATGGTTGTGCAGGGAAACTGTGCTTCTATGGCAACCCTTGCGAAAGCGGGAGTGCAGGAGGCAGAGGTTCTGATCGCACTTGCAGGTGCCGATGAGATAAACCTGCTGTGCTGTACAACGGCTCATGGCATGAACCCTGTTATTCATACGATTGCAAGAATCCGGAATCCGGAATATGCTGATCAGATTTATGAGATGCGTAATCTGTTTGGATTGTCCATGATGGTCAATCCGGAAAAAATGGCTGCAATCGAGATGGAGAGGATCATCAAATACCCGGGCTTTCTGAAAAGAGATACCTTTGCAAGAGGAAGGGTAGAACTCGTAGAGCTGCGGATCAGTGAAGAGTCACTGCTTAAGGATGTGAGTCTGTACGATCTGGGAAATATCGTGAAGTGCAAGATACTTGTCTGTGCGGTGCTGAGAAACGGCAAGGCAGTTATCCCGGACGGTAATTTTATTCTGAAGGCAGGAGACAGAATTTTCGTCACTGCGCAGCCAAAGGAACTGACCGTATTTCTGAAAAATATCAAAATCATTACGCATAAGGCTAAGAGAGCACTCCTGTGCGGGGGAGGAAAGCTCAGTTTTTATCTGGCACAGCTCCTTGCCAAAGATGGTATTATGGTAGAAATCATAGAGCAAAATTATGACAGATGTCTGGATCTTGCCAAGAGACTGCCGGAGGTGACGGTGGTACACGGCGATGCGAGCAGCGAGGTTTTGCTGGAAAAAGAGGGGATTGACGACTGCGATGTGCTTGTGACGATGACAGGTGTCGATGAAATGAACATTATCATTTCCCTGTTTGGAAATAGCTGCAGGGTGCCCCAGATTATCACAAAGCTTGGCAGGCTGACGAGCAACCGGGTATTGGATTCCCTTTCCCTGGGGAGTGTTATGAGCCCGAAGGAGTTGTGCTGTAACAGTATTGTTAGGTATGTGCGTGCCGTAAAGAATCAGGAGGGTGCCGCGCAGGCGATCCATGTAATTGCGGATGGGCAGGCGGAGGCTATTGAGTTCATTGTCGACGAGAATACGCTTCACTGCGGAGAACCGCTCAAGAACATCCGGCTGAAAAAGAATGTCCGTGTAGCCGGAATCTCCCGGGGGTCAAAGTTTGAGATACCGAGTGGAGAATCTTCTTATACAAAAGGAAATGTTGTGATTATTGTCACTGGCAGAAATGAAGTAATCTACCAGTTGAATGACATTTTTGAATAGAGCGGAGATTGAAATGAATTATCGATTGATTGGCAAGTTTATCAGCAAAATGCTGATGGTTGAGGCAGTATTCATGCTGCCGGCGCTTTTGATCAGCATTTATCATAAAGAAGAAAAAGGAATCTACGGGTTTCTGGTCACGATCGCAGTGACGATGCTTACTGCGGTTGTGCTTGCGGTGTGCTGCCGGGAGACAAAAAATATTTTCCGGGCCAGAGAAGGACTGATCTGTGTCGGCATTGCGTGGATCATGATCAGTCTGCTGGGATGTCTTCCGTTTTATTTCTCAGGGCAGGTACCCCAATTTATTGATGCTTTGTTTGAGACGGTTTCCGGCTTTACAACAACCGGGGCTTCCGTGCTGTCAGACGTAGAGAGCCTTTACAAGGGAAATCTGTACTGGCGAAGCTTCACCCACTGGTTGGGAGGCATGGGAGTTCTGGTGTTCGTTCTGGCACTCGGAGGTGAGAGCCGACAGAGCGATGGCTATACGATGCACCTGTTGCGGGCAGAAAGCCCGGGCCCCAAGGTGTCCAAGCTGGTACCCCGAATGAAGGATACGGCAAAAATTCTGTATTTTATTTATTTCGGCCTGACTGTTCTGGATGTTCTGTTTTTGTTGCTGGGAGGAATGCCCGGACTGGATGCGGTGTGTATAGCACTCGGCACGGCAGGCACCGGAGGCTTTGGAATTAAAAATGACAGCATGGCGGGCTACAGCCCTTATATTCAGAATGTCTGTACCGTGTTTATGCTGCTGTTTGGAATCAACTTCAGTTGTTATTATCTGCTTCTTCTGTGGCAGGTCAAGAGTGTGCTGCGGGATGAGGAACTCCGGTTTTATCTGGTGACGGTGTTTGGAAGCATTGCGCTGATTGCATGGAATATCCGGGGAATGTATGGTACGTGGGGAGATACGATCCGTGACGCGGCATTTCAGGTGGCATCCATCATTACGACAACCGGTTTTTCCACGGCTGATTTTGATCTGTGGCCGAGCTTTTCCAAGGCGATCATGATCTGTCTGATGCTTGTGGGCGGATGTGCAGGCAGTACGAGCGGCGGATTTAAATGCGGAAGAACCCTGCTCTTGCTGAAAAGCCTGCGCAGAAATGTACGGCAGATCCTGCATCCACAGAAGGTACAGGTTGTCCGGATGAACCGGGAGATGGTGGAGGAACAGGTGCTCGACAACACGAGTGCCTATCTGGCGGCCTACCTGTTTATTCTGGTGTCCAGCTTTGTAGTAATATCGATAGACGGCTTTTCCGTGCTGACGAATATTACGGCGGTGCTGGCCTGTTTTAATAATGTCGGCCCCGGACTGGATGCGGTCGGGCCTACCTGTAATTTTGGAGGGTACAGTGTGCTTTCCAAGATAATGCTGATTATTGATATGTTGGCGGGACGATTGGAAATCTTCCCGATCTTAATTTTATTTTCAAGAAGTACCTGGACAAGGCGATAAACCTTGTTCAGGTATTTTTTTATGTAATAGGAAATTGCTCATAAGTGGTGGGAAAAAAGTTTGCTCGCCGGAGCAAACTTTTTTACAAATACTTATTGACATGTAATATTATATGACGTATAGTATCTACAGAAACAATATTATACATCATATAATATTATAATTACTGCAAGATACATGGCAGGAAGTGCAATGAAGTATGTCAGGAGCAGGAAAGGAGTATATCGCATGGTTTTTAATACGGGTGCGGCATTGTTGGACGCTATTGTTCTTGCCGTAGTGTCTCATGAGACAGAAGGAACTTACGGCTATAAGATCACACAGGAAGTGCGAAATGTGATAGAGATATCTGAATCGACGCTTTATCCGGTACTTAGAAGATTACAGAAAGAGGAGTGTCTGGAGGTGTATGACATGGAGTGCGCCGGGCGAAACAGACGCTACTACAAGGTCACGGAAAAGGGCCGCGCGCAGTTGAATCTGTACATCAGTGAATGGTATCGATATTCATCCAAATTGAACAGTATCTTTGAGGGAGGATTGAAACATGAATAGAGGGGAATTTATAAGCCGTCTGAGAGAACTGCTACAGGATTTATCCCCGGCAGAACGTGAGGAGGCAATTCAATATTACAATGACTACTTAGATGATGCGGGAGATGAAAACCTGCCTGAGGTGATTGCAGCACTCGGAACACCTGAGGAGCTTGCACAGTCGATCAGGACAGGTCTTTCCGAAGAAGGCAGCACTGGAGAATTCACAGAATCAGGTTATCACGAGAAAGAAACCGAGGGCTTTCGGAATGAGATGATAGCGGCTGGGGATATCTCTGAGGAAGAGAAGAAGACAGCACCTGAGTTTGAATCGAATCCAGACAATTCCTATTATCAGAAGCAGTATTATGAAAATACAAATGGTAAAGGCGTATATGGAAAAAGAGTGACAGACGGAGAGCCTATGCCGAAAAAGAAAATGTCTACCGGTTCTATGGCGGTAATCATCACCTTGATTATTATTACGTTTCCTGTCTGGATCAGTATTTTGGCTACAATCTTTGCACTGTTGTTTGCGGCACTGGTAACTGTGGTGGCACTGGTGATTGCTTTTGTGATAACCGGAATTGCGCTGGTCGTGGGAGCGGGTTTGGCTTTTGTAATTGGATTTACACAGTTGGTTGCTGCTCCGATTGGTGGTCTCAGTCTGATCGGTGCTGCACTGATCATGCTGGCGCTTGGTATTTTGTTTGTCTGGCTGCTGGTGATGTTGTGTGTAAAAGCAATTCCAGCGATCTGCCGCGGATTTAAAAGTTTATGGAACAAGATTTTTCATAGAGGAGGAAAAAAGAAATGAAAAAATTTACCAAGATCTGTCTTGTGACAGCAGGAGTATTGTTTGCTGTGGGTCTGGTTTTCTTTCTGGTCTTTGGAATGTTGGATAACTTTACCCATATGAGTATGTTGAATGTACAGGCCAAACATAATTTTCCAATCAAGTTTCATTTTGTAGATGGAGATCATGCCGAACTGGACATTTTTAATTATGTTATGCGTGCAGATACAGATGGAGAAGATGGCTATGTGATGGACATCTTCGATGAGGAAGAATGGGAAGAACGTGAACAGAAGAACGACTGGGAAGGCAGCAGGGAAGCCGGGGACGACAGTGAAAAGATAACCTACCCGAAGGATGAGGTCAAAAATCTCAAATTGTCAATGGATGCCTGCTATCTGGATATTTACACAGCAGACAGCGAGGATATAGAACTGATCATCAACAAGAATAATGGAGAGGTCAAATACGGTCTGGACGGAGATACGCTCAAGCTGGTTGATAAACATAGAAATACAAAAGTCTGGGATTTTGATATGAAAAACGTACCCAGAATAAAGCTGTATCTTCCAAAGGATATTCAGCTCGAGGATGCAGATTTAGAGATGGGGGTAAGCTATTTTTCATCCATTCCGCTTGAAGCAGAGAAGATTACACTGAATGCCGGAGCTGGAGAGTGTACCATAGAGGGTTTTACGGCAGAGAAGGCAGATGTGATAGTAGGAGCCGGAAGTGTAAATATAGAAGATCTGAAGGCGGAAGATCTGACGCTGGATGTGGGTGCCGGTGAACTGATCGTAGAGAATTTCCAGGTAGAAGATTCCGTGGACATCTCTATGGGAATGGGAAATGCAGAATTGAATGGACTGCTCAATGGTGATATGAACCTTGATTGTGGAATGGGAAGCGCAGTGATCAACCTTGATGGTTCCTATACAGACTATAACTATACCATATCCTGCGGAATGGGAAATGTGAGCGTTGGAGACAGTAATATTCAATCAGGAGACCAGCATATTAACAATAATGCAGATTATAAAATGGACATTGACTGTGGAATGGGAAATGCTGAAATTTCCTTTACGGAATAAACAATGTATTATGATACAGAAGAGATATACCAGAAGAGATATACCAGAAGAGACAGCTTCCTGTTTGAAACTGTCTCTTCTATGATAATGTAATGAAGTATAGAAACTGTTATTCATTTTTTGCTTTTCCGATAGTAAAGAACAAACCGGATTTCTGAAGGGCGGGACGCAGAGCCATATAGA